>JAPLQK010000092.1 GCA_026399735.1 Pseudomonadota bacterium | reverse complement strand
GAACGCAGTTCCTCAACCGGCATCCTGATCGAAGGCATGGGAAATCTGGTGACCAGATCAGCCAAATGCTGCAATCCCGCACCGCCGGATGTGATCACTGCCTATGTCACGCGCGACAGAGGCATCACCATACATCGCCGTGACTGCGCATTCGTACAGCACCTGACAGGAGACCGGCAAGATCGCCTGCTCAGTGCACAATGGAGTGAATAGTCTGCGCAGACCGTAAAGGTTCGCCCTATAATCGCGCATGCCCCCTGCCAGGCAGAACCTGCAAATCATGAACAACCAGACCGCCATACAATCCGAACAGACACGACAAATGTTTGCTGCAAGCAATATGTCGCTGGCGACCAGCACCATGCTGGCTACGATTCTGGCCTTCGTACAGTGGGATGTCATTGACCACACCTTGATTTCCGTCTGGTTTTCCCTGATTGTGCTGGTTTCACTTGCCAGGTCCGCTCTGATTTTTTCATACCGGCATGCGCCCGGCGATGACGATACAACGGTTCACATCCGGTTGATGAGGTTTCGTCTTGGCGTGCTGTGCGCCGGCGTAGCGTGGGGTTCATCTGGTTTCCTTTTGTTCCCGGGCCAGCATCCGCAACATCAGATGTTTCTGATTTTTATGCTGACCGGTCTGACGGCTGGCGGCGTCATTTCCTACTCTGCCGATCTGTTCAGCGGAATTGTATTTTCCGTATCCATACTCATACCGCTGGTAGTTCGCCTGTTTGTTGCCGGCGACAGCTTATCTGTCGCCATGGCGATGGCGGCCACTTTATATCTTGGCTTCATGATCATGAGCCTCAAGCATATCAACCGTAACATTGTTGAAAATATCGTACTGCGTCTCGAAGCCGCCTCCCGTGAAAATACCGTGCTGGCCAGCAAGGAACGTTACCGTTTGCTGCTCACGCACTCGCCGGTCGGTATTTTTCATTACGACGCCAACTTCATCATCACTTACTGTAACGACAGTTTTGCCGATATTCTGCACAGCTCGATTGAACGCATCATCGGATTAAACTTAAAGAGCCTCAAGGATCAGGCCGTGCTGCCAGCCTTAAAAAATGGACTTGAGGGTGAAACGGGCTATTACGAAGGCCATTACAGCGCCACCTTCAGCGAGGCAAGCGGCGTCATCGCCATGACCTCGGCACCTTCACGCAATGATCAGGGTGCCATCGTAGGAGGAATCGCTATCGTTCAGGATATCACCGCACGCCGTCAAATGGAGGAGACACTGCAGCAGCAATTGCAGTTTGCGGATGCCCTCAACAGAATCGCCAGGTCCGTTGTCGAACATGACGATCCGGACGCCATCTTTGAAGATACCATCCAGATCGTCGGCGAAGTACTCGCTGCGGATCGCGCGCTGATTTACGACATCTCGTTCGATAAGCAACAAGCCATTGCGCTGTGCGAATGGTTGAATCCGCTGCATCCGGATATCGCATCTACCAAGGCCACTTATCCGCTGGCGGCATTTATCGGCGGAACAACAAAAATGCAGCGCACACGGCAAACACTGGTAAGTCAGGCCGACGCCATCAATCCGCATTTACTGGCTGACGGTTCCGGCGAAATTCTGCATCAGCAAATGCACATTCAAAGCCTGCTTTGGTATCCGTTTGCCTTCCGTGACAACAACTATTACCTGCTGGTTCTGAATCAAATCCATACCCGCCGTACATGGGTAAAAGCGGAAATCGATTTTCTTGACTCGGTCAGCCAGCAGGTGAGCGTCGCACTGGAAAAAATACGTCTGATGAATGAGCGCAAACAGACCGAAAATGATCTGCGCATTGCCGCCACAGCCTTTGAATCCCAGGAAGGCATGCTGATCACCGATGCCCACAGTACCATTCTTCGGGTAAACAGCGCATTCACTCGCATTACCGGTTTCAGTGGTGAAGAAATCGTCGGCAGGAATCCGCGCCTGCTTAGTTCCGGTCGTCAGAACGCCGGATTTTTCAAGGAAATGTGGTCACAGATTCACCTCGAGGGCACATGGGAAGGCGAAATATGGAACCGGCGCAAGAGCGGCGAAATCTATCCTGAACATCTCACCATCACCGCCGTAAAGGATACCGGCGGCATCATCACGAATTACGTCGCCACATTCAACGACATCACTGCGAGCAAGGCGGCAGAGAATGAGATCAAAAATCTGGCGTTCTACGACCCGCTCACCAACCTGCCCAACCGCAGGCTGCTGATGGACAGGCTCAATCATGCCATCGCGTCCGGCGCACGCAGCGGCAGAACCGGTGCGCTGCTGTTCATCGATCTGGACAATTTCAAAACCCTGAATGACACGCTGGGCCATGACATCGGTGATCTGTTGCTGCAGCAAGTCTCTCAACGTCTGGTGTCCTGCATTCGCGAAGGAGACACCGTTGCGCGTCTGGGTGGAGATGAATTCGTGGTGCTGCTGGAAGACTTGAGCACTCAGGCGCTGGAAGCCGCCGAACAGACTGAATCCGTCGGCGAAAAAATACTCGCCACACTCAATCTGCCTTACCAGCTGGCCTCGCATGATTGCCGCAGTACCCCAAGCATCGGCGCCACGCTGTTCAACGGTCATGAACGGCCAATTGAAGAACTGATGAAACAGGCCGACATCGCCATGTATCAGTCCAAAAAAGCCGGCCGCAACACGCTGCGCTTTTTCGACCCGATGATGCAGCACACGATCAATGCACGCGCCGCTCTCGAAGGTGAATTACGCAAGGCGCTCGAAAACCGGCAATTTCATTTGCATTATCAGATCCAGGTGGATAGTTTGCGCCGCCCTCTGGGTGCCGAATCACTGATCCGCTGGATACACCCGGAACGCGGCATGATTTCTCCCGCACAATTTATCCCGCTGGCAGAGGAAACCGGCATGATTCTGCCGATCGGCCTTTGGGTGCTGGAGACGGCATGTTCCCAGATCAAAACATGGCAGGATGAAACGCTTACCCGCGACCTGATACTGTCTGTCAACGTCAGCGCCCGGCAATTCCGGCAAGCGGACTTCGTGGCGCAAGTGCAGCAGGTCATACAGCGTCATGGCATCAATCCGGACGGTCTGAAGCTGGAACTGACCGAAAGTTTGCTGCTGGAGAACATCGAAGACACCATCACCACCATGAGCGAATTGAAAGACTTAGGTGTCAGGTTTTCACTGGATGATTTCGGCACCGGCTATTCTTCGTTGCAATACCTGAAGCGCCTGCCGCTTGACCAGCTCAAAATCGACCAGTCATTTGTCCGTGACATTACCTTCGACGCCAGTGACATGGCCATTGTGCGCACCATCATCGCGATGGCGCACAGCCTGAATCTGGATGTAATTGCCGAGGGGGTGGAAACCGAAGAACAGCGACAGCTCTTGCTGGATATAGGCTGCGCACATTTTCAAGGCTATCTGTTCGGCAAGCCGGTATCCATAGAACAGTTCAAGTTATTACTCGCGGCGCAATATTACAAAAACCAATCCGGCGCTTTGCTTTAAACTGGCAACATAAATATGAAAAAACTTGCCCGGGGATCAATCATGAAACGCATTTGGCTGATACTTAGTTTGTTTCTGAGCATGTCAATCTCGTCGTGCTACGCCGCAGAGCGGTTGGTCGTAGCTGACTCACCTACGCTGTTGACCGGCTTGCTTAGCATTGCGATACAGAAAGGCTATTTCGCCGAGCAGGGACTTGAGATCGAAATCAAGGAAACCAAGACCGGCGACGAAGCCACGCGCGCAATGTTCGAGGGTCGTGCGGATATTGCAACGGTCGCAGAAACCGCATTTGTATTCGACAGCTTCCGCGAACAAGACTTCAGCCTTTTTGCCACGATCGGCAGCTGGGACAACGAAGTAAAAATCGTTGCGCGCACCGACCGGAATATCAACAGCATTGCCGATCTGCGCGGCAAGATTGTGGGAACACACCCAAAAATTTCGGTGCATTACTTCTTGTCCCAGGCACTGCTCAAACACGGCCTGACCATGCACGACATCAGGCCCGTATTCATGAAAGCAGCCGAATTACCGGCGGCGCTTGAAGCGGGTGAAATCGACGCATTTTCGTTGCGCGAACCTTTCATTGGCGAAGCACGCCAGCGTCTCAACGGCAACGTCAAAATTTTTGAGGAGCCGGGTTTGTACTGGAAGTCCTTCGGCATGGTAGCACGCAACAAAACCCTGACGGAGCACACTGCTGCAATCCAGGCGTTTCTGCGCGCACTGCGCAAGGCCGAGATACTGGTGCGTGAACAACCGGACATAGCGGCAGCTATCCTGGCAGCACGGCTCAACAACACGCCAGAAAAAATAGCGTCTGACCTGCATCAGGTCAAACTGCGCCTCAGTCTGGAACAAAGGCTGGTTTATGTGCTGGAGAATGTCGCTTCCTGGGCAATGAACGAAAATCTTCTGGCCGCGAAGAGCATGCCGAATTACCTGCTCCTGATCAATGAAGATGCACTGCGGAAAGTCAAACCCAATTCCGTAACGATCATCAGGTAACGCCATGCTCATCCGCACCCGACTGATCCTGATTGGATTGCTACCCTTGCTGCTGCTCCTGATATTCATCGCGGGTGCGATGGTGACTCAGAAACAGCTCGATTCATACAGAGAAAAGGCCATCTTCGCTAACCATCTGGAGAAAGACTTCTTCAATCTGTTCATGGCCGTGCATGAAATAACGATGGAAAACAAGTTTGAACGGCCTCGTCAGCAATGGGCGTCGATCACGCAAGAACTCGGGCCGCAACTACAGAAGGCCGGGAAAACATCCTCCTCAACCGATGAAAGCGAACTCATCGAGACCTTGCTTGAATACTTTGAAGACAGTCAGCGTGACTTTCAAGAACTCACGAAATTGCTCGAACAACAACGAGATCAACAACTTAATACGGCGCAACAAGACTACCTGGCCAGTTTGACCGAACGTCTCCACGTCAACTTGCAAGGTTCGATGCCCATCGCCAACCGGATTGTCGAAATCAATCAGCAAGAAGCCGTGACCTTCGATCAAAGACGCGAGAATGTGCTGGCCCTTGCACTGATTACTGTCAGCGGCGTCATTCTCCTGATTCTCTGGCCGCTGATCAGCAACATCACGCGCTCGGTCAATCATCTGAAAAGGAGCATGAAGCAGATCGCACTGGGCGACCTTGAGTTGCGCGTTGCCGTGACAGGTCAAGATGAATTCGCACAGCTTGCTCAGCACTTCAATGAAATGACCGGCAAGCTCGCCGAAGTCACCGTCGCACGCGAAGCGCTATCTGCGGAGGTACTCGAACGAAAGAGAGCCGAGGCCGAGCTGCGCATCGCGGCTACCGCCTTTGAGTCTCAGGAAGGCATCATGGTCACCGATGTGCATGGTGTAATCCTCAGGGTAAACAGCGCCTTCACCGGCATCACCGGCTACACTAGCGACGAAGTCACAGGCAAAAATCCGCACCTGCTCAATTCAGGTCGCCAGGACGCAAATTTCTATGCAGCGATGTGGGAGAGTATCAACAGCACCGGTGCATGGGGCGGGGAAATCTGGAACCGTCGCAAGAATGGTGAAATTTATCCGGAATACCTCACCATCACCGCAGTGAGAGACCCGAATGGCAGGGTCGTGAATTATGTTGCCACCTTTAACGACATTACCACGAGCATGGCGGCAACGGACAAGATCAAGAGCCTGGCATTTTACGACCCGCTCACCCGCCTTCCCAACCGGCGACTGCTGATGGATCGGCTGCAGCAGGCATTAACTGCCAGCGCGCGTAACGGGTGTGCCGGGGCACTGCTGTTCATCGACCTGGATAATTTCAAGACACTGAATGATACCCTGGGACACGACATGGGCGACTTGCTGCTGCAACAGGTGGCGCTGCGCCTGGAAGCCTGTGTACGAGAAGGAGATACTGTGGCGCGTCTGGGCGGCGACGAATTCGTGGTGATGCTGGAAGACTTAAGCTGCCAGATGCTGGAAGCTGCGGCGCAGACGAAAGTCGTCGGCGAAAAGATTCTTGCCGCGCTCAACCAGCCTTACCAGCTCGCCATTCATGAATACCGCAGCACCCCCAGCATTGGCGCTACCCTGTTCAATGACCACGATCGGGAAATCGATGAACTGCTAAAGCAGGCCGATATTGCCATGTACCAGTCCAAGAAGGCGGGTCGCAACGCCCTGCGCTTTTTCGATCCGATGATGCAGGAGGCCGTCAACAGCCGCGCTGCCCTCGAAGGCGAATTGCGCAAAGCCATTGATAACCAGCAATTCCGTTTGTACTACCAGATTCAAATGGACAACTCGTGCCGTCCATTGGGCGCCGAGGCATTGATACGCTGGCTGCACCCTGAACGCGGCCTGGTCTCTCCCGCACAATTCATTCCACTGGCGGAAGAAACCGGGCTGATTCTGCCGATCGGTCTTTGGGTGCTTGATACTGCGTGCGCTCAACTCAAGGTGTGGCAACAAGAAGCCTTAACCCGCGACTTGATACTGGCGATAAACGTCAGCGCCAGACAATTCCGCCAGCCCGAATTCGTGGCTCAGGTACAAGCGGCATTGCAACGCCATGCCGTTGATCCAAAACTGCTCAAGCTGGAGCTGACCGAAAGCCTGCTGCTGGAAAACATCGAAGAAATAATTAAGACGATGAGTGCGCTGAAAGAGATCGGTCTGAGGCTCTCCCTGGATGATTTCGGCACCGGCTATTCTTCGTTGCAATACCTGAAACGCCTGCCACTTGACCAGCTCAAGATCGACCAGTCGTTCGTGCGCGACCTTGCCACCGACAGCAGCGATAAAGCCATTGTTCGCACCATCATCGCGATGGCACGCAGCCTGAATCTGGATGTCATCGCCGAAGGAGTGGAGACGGATGAACAACAGCAACTCCTGCTAAACAAGGGGTGCACGCACTATCAGGGCTATCTGTTCGGCAAACCAATACCCATAACGCAGTTCGAGGCGGCCTTAAGACAGGGTTGACTCTGATCTATCCGCCCAGATAGGCGCGCTGCACCGCATCGCTGCCCAGCAACTCACTCGACTTGCCTGACAGCGTAATTGCGCCGCTCTCCATCACATAACCGCGAGAGGCGACCTGCAACGCGAGTCTGGCATTTTGTTCGACCAGCAGGATGCTCATACCTTGCAACGCAACATCTTGAATTGTTTCAAATATTTTTTTCACCATCAGGGGAGCCAGCCCCATACTGGGTTCGTCCAGCATCAGCAGTCGCGGACGGCTCATCAGGGCGCGCGCCATCGCCAGCATCTGTTGTTCGCCGCCGGACAGCGTGCCTGCCAGTTGATTGCGGCGTTCGACCAGTCGCGGGAACAAATCGTACATGCGCGCCAGATCATTGTTTATTTCGGCCTGATCGCAACGGCTATACGCGCCCATCAACAGATTTTCCGCGACGGAGAGGCGGGCAAATACACCGCGCCCTTCCGGCACCAGCGCGATCCCCATAGACACGCGCCGGTGCGCGGGAACAGCATGCAAACTTTTGCCATCGTAATATATTTGCCCGGCAGCGGGTGCAAGCAGGCCTGCCAGGGATTTGAGCGTCGTGGTTTTGCCCGCACCGTTGCTGCCGATCAGCGCGACCAGCTCTCCGGGCGCAACATGCAAATCGATACATTTTACCGCGTGAATGCCGCCATAACCGACTTGCAGGCCTTTAACGTCTAACAGATGCTGCGCGCCGTTCAACCCTCCGACTTGGGCGCGCGGCTTTTCTAAAAGACTGGATTCCCGCTTCCACGGGAATGACGTGCCATTACTCATCATCGGCTCCCAGATAAGCGGCGATCACGGCGGGGTTGCCGCGCACTTCATCAGGCACGCCTTCCGCGATTTTCCGGCCATAATCGAGCACCGCCACGCGGTCGCACAACCCCATGATCAGCTTTACGTCGTGTTCGATCAGCATCACAGTGATGCCCTTGGCACGGATATTTTGCAGCAGCACTTTGAGACGCTCCGTTTCAGTCGCATTCATCCCGGCTGCGGGCTCATCCAGCGCCAGCAACAGCGGCTCGGTGGCCAGGGCCCGTGCGATTTCCAGACGGCGTTGCTCACCATAGGAGAGATTTTTTGCCAGCGTCTGAGCAGGCTTATCGATGCCGACGTAGCGCAGCAATTCGCGTGCACGCTGCATAGAGGCGCGCTCCTCAGTCCGTGTAGCCTTGTTGCGCAGCAACGCGCCGAACACGCCCGCATGGGTTCGCACATGGCACCCGATCATCACATTTTCCAGCGCGGTGAGATTGGCAAACAGGCGGATATTCTGGAAGGTGCGCGCAATTCCCGCCTGTGCCAATAGATGCGGCTTCGGTGTCTGATAGCTATGACCGTTGAAGCGGAATTCGCCTGAATTCGCTTGATACAAGCCGGTGATGACGTTAAACAGCGTCGTTTTGCCGGCACCGTTCGGTCCGATCAGCCCGTAAATTTCGCCAGCGTTGATGTGCAAGGACACATCGGTCAACGCACTCAAACCGCCGAACTGCTTGCCGATTCCAGATAATTTCAGCAAGTGCGGCGTCATACGATTTGCTCCGTTTCATCGGTTGCCAATTCGCGGCGGCGCACGCGGGAAGGCCACAATCCCGCCGGGCGGTACAGCATCACCACAATCAAGGCGGTGCCGAACAGCAACATGCGCAGGCTTTCCGGGTCGATAATCGTCTTGCCGAACATCGCCTGTTGCAACGGAACCACGCTGTGGCGCAACACTTCCGGCAGTAAGGCCAGCATCAACCCGCCCAGAATCACCCCGTAGATATTGCCCATGCCGCCCAATACCACCATGCACAGCACCATCACCGATTCCATCAGACTGAAGCTCTCGGGACTGACAAACCCTTGAAAACCTGCGAACAAGGTACCGGACACGCCGCCGAACATCGCACCCATCGCGAAGGCCAGCAACTTGAGGTTACGGGTATTGATACCCATCGCAGAGGCGGCGATTTCGTCTTCGCGTATCGCCATCCAGGCGCGGCCGATGCGCGATTTTTCCAGACGGTGCGAGACGAATACCACCAGCGCGGCAAAACCCAGAAACAGATAAAAATACAGATGCACTGAAGGCAGTTCGATACCGAATATTTCTTGTGTCCTGTTGAGCGATACGCCCGCTACCGTGATCGGGTCGATGCGGCTGATGCCTTGCGGGCCGTTGGTCAGGTTGATTGGCGCATTCAGGTTGTTCATGAAGATGCGGATAATTTCGCCGAATCCCAGCGTGACGATCGCCAGATAATCGCCGCGCAGCCGCAGGGTCGGAAAACCCAGCAACACGCCGAAACCGCCGGCCAGCAGCGCCGCCAGCGGCAACACGATCCAGAACGACAGATGCAGGCCGTCGGGAAACAGCAATGGAAAGGCGGCGGCCAGATGCGGTGAGCCGGTCAGCGCATAGCAATATGCCCCCACCGCAAAGAACGCGATATAACCCAAGTCCAGCAATCCCGCATAACCGACCACGATGTTAAGACCCAGCGCCAGCATGATGTAGAGCATCGCAAAATCCACGATACGCACCCAGCCGCGCCCGAGCAATGCATCGGTTGCGAACGGCAACAACAGCACTGAGACCAGCACGACGAACAAAATAAATCTGTTATTATTCAAATACTTATGATAATTTATCATGCGCGTTCCGCCAGCCGTTCGCCAAGTAAACCCGATGGACGAAATACCAGCACGGCGATCAACACGAAGAAAGCAAATACGTCCTGATATTGGCTGCCCATGAATCCGCCAGTCAAGTCACCGATATAGCCCGCACCCAGACTCTCTATCAGCCCCAGCAACAAACCGCCCAACATCGCGCCGCGCAGATTGCCAATGCCGCCCAGCACCGCTGCGGTAAAGGCTTTAAGGCCCAGCAAAAAGCCCATGTAGTAATGCGCCAGCCCGTAGTTGGCGCTGACCATCAGTCCGGCCACGGCGGCCAGTGCCGAACCCAGCATAAAGGTAATTGAGATCACGCGGTTGACGTCCACACCCATCAGTTGCGCGGCATGCTGGTTTTCCGCCACGGCGCGCATCGCGCGCCCCAGACGAGTGCGGTGCACCACCACCATCAAGCCCGCCATTATCGCTAATGCCATGATTATTATGATAATTTGCATATCGTTGATAATCGCACCGGCAATATGGTGGGGCTGATTGGCAATCAGTTGCGGAAAGGCGTGATATTCGCGCCCCCAGATCATCATCGCCAGATTTTGCAACACGATGGAGACACCAATCGCGGTAATCAACGGTGCAAGGCGCGGTGCGTGACGTAACGGGCGGTAAGCGATACGTTCGATGCTGTAGCCCAGCAACATGCATCCTGCCATCGCCAGCAACAAACTCAGTGGCAGCGCCAACAACGGCGACAATCCCCAGCCTGTCATCGCGGTCAGCGCAGATAGTGCCAGCATCGCGCCGACCATCACCACCTCGCCGTGCGCGAAGTTGATCAGGCCCAGTATGCCGTACACCATGGTGTAACCCAGCGCGACCAACGCGTAAACGCTGCCTTGCACCAGACCGTTGATAATTTGCTGTAAGAATATTTCCATGTATCAGGCGGGGCGGATGCGCCTCATTGTGCCGCGCTTCATTGTGCCGCGCCTAGCGTTTCCAGCGCCTGCCACTTGCCCAGCTTTACTTGATACATCGTCACGAATCCGCCCTTGAGATCGCCCATCGCATCGAACTGGATCACAGCGGTGACGCCCTGATGGGAAATACCGGCAAGCGCTGGCAGATACTTTGCGGGTTCTGCCGAATCCGCCTTTTGCATCGCGGCGATCATCACGTTCACTGCGTCATAGCAATACGGTGCATACGATTGAATAGGCTGATACTTTGCAATAAAACGAGCGGAGAATTCTTTGCCGCCGGGCATTTTATCCAGCGGCACGCCGGGCAATGAGGCATAAGTACCTTCCGCCGCGTCACCTGCCAGTTTGACGAATTCCGGTGTATGACCGCCATCGCCCATCACCAGTTTTACATTCAGCGCTAAGGCCTTGATTTGTCTGGCCATCGGTCCGCCTTGTGCATCCATGCCGCCGTAGAACAGCAGATCAGGCTGTTTTCCTTTAACAGCCGTCAGCACGGCCGTAAAGTCCACTGACTTGTCGCTGGTGTACTCGTGCGCCACAATCTCTGCGCCTGCAGCCCGGGCCGCCTTGATAAACTCATCGGCCAGCCCCTGTCCGTAGGCGGTTCGGTCGTCGATGACAGCGATCTTTTTTGCCCCCAGATTTTTAACCGCATACTCGCCCAATACATGACCTTGCTGCTCATCGTTCGCCATCACGCGGAAAGCGCCCTTAAAACCCTGATGGGTGTAGGAGACCGCTGTGGCAGAAGGCGAAATTTGCGGTATACCGTTGTCGCTGTAAATTTTTGCCGCCGGAATCGTGGTGCCGGAATTGAGATGGCCGATCACACCCGCGACCTTATTGTCCACCAACTTTTGCGCGACGATGGTCGCCGTCTTGGGATCAGCCTGATCGTCTTCGCTGATCAGCTCAAAATGCACTCGTCTGCCGCCGATCACAATACCCTTCGCGTTGGCATCGTCGATCGCCATGCGTGTACCGTTCTCATTGTCTTTGCCCAGATGCGCCTGCGGCCCTGTCAGTGGCGCTGCTGCGCCGATACGCACCACCATCTCCCCTGATGCAACTGCCTGATCGGTGGCAGATTTGCCGCATGCCGTCAATGCGGCGAGGAGTAATAATGGAGCGAAACGGAAAGACATAATTGAATCCCTGAAATAAAATCCGGCTACGAACGACAAGCTTGCGATTATGCATAGCCGTCGCTGTGCTTGTCAATTTGACGGACAACAAAAAAGCCGGCTTATACCGACTTTTCCGGAGTTCATCAGGACGAACGCTTCAACCGCCTTCAGGTCTGAGTTAAAAACGAAGCAGGCTTACTTGGCCAGAGCCAGAATAAACTGAACCAGCGCCTTGATTTGATCATGTTTTTTGCCGGCAGCATCGTTGGCAGGCATCGGCATGGTACCCCATGCACCGGCGCCACCCTTGGACACTTTGACAATCAGGCGTGCTTCTGCAGTCGGATCACCTTTGTATTTCTTTGCAACCTCTATCCACGCCGGGCCAACCACCTTATGGTCAATAGCGTGACAAGCGGTGCAGTTATTCTCTCGGGCAAGCAAGGGCATATTATTGCCTGACTCACTGCCCGCAGAAACAGTAATTGGGGGTGCAACTGTGTGCGCTTCCTCTGCCTTGTTACAACCAGCCAATGCAAATAAACACAACACCAAAACGTAGCTTTTTTTCATGACATTCCCGGTTCAATGAAACTCGGCCAACACAAAAAGCAAAGCCGACCAGGTCGGCTTTGCTTCAGTGCCAGTTGCTTACTTCAGGCCAGCGATGAAATGTGCCAGTTCTTTGATATCAGCATCGGATGCGCCCATGCCTTTAGGAGGCATAGTACCGAACTTCCAGCCAAACTGACCGCCCTTAGTGATGCTGGCTGCGATCTTGCTTTCAGCATCCTTGTCGCCGGCATACTTCTTGGCAACATCTTGCCAAGCCGGTCCGACCAACTTAGCATCAACTTTGTGGCATGCGCCGCACTTTGCTTTACCTACTGCCGGCATATCAACAGCCATTGCTGAACCTGCAACCATCAAACCTGCTGCTACTGCCATGCTTACGATAATAGATTTCATATATTCTCTCCCGTGTTATATACAATAAAATTCAAAATACGAAGGCTTAGCCTCCGGTATTGATTCTAAACAACTCCGCCCAGTTTGCCTACTGACTTTTCTGACCGTGAGCAAATAACGCTCACAATCTCATTGTGGTTGACAGCATGTTGCAAATTCAGCCCGTGCATTTCAACACAAGCACTTCATCTTAAGGCTTATTAGTTACTGGAGCGGACCCAAAACCGGATTCCGCTGGTGCTTTCGATTCACCGTTCGCAACCTTCGCTTCCTCAGCACGCTGTGCGTGCATCTTTTCCTGCATCTGACACGGCCGCCCCTTAACTTCCATGCAAGGTCGTTTGTGCCCCTTGTGTCTGGTGTGCTGAGAGGACAGATCGCAGGCAATCGCTTGCCCGCCATATACAGCCACCAACAAAATTATTATTATTTTCATGGCCTTTAAACCGACTCGGCACGATATTCGACGATCAGGGTATGTGTTGTTCCAGCCGCGACCTTCACCACATTTTCAATCGCATTCACCGATTCCACACAGACCATTTCGCGCCAGCCTTCCGGCTGCCCCATGTCGCCCATCTTGTTGGCCTTTTCGACCCACGGCGTCCATACCACGGTGGACAGACTGCCGGATTTGCTTATGTGGATACGACGGTTGAGCTCATCATCGTGAATTACACAAGTCGCGCCCGTATTGATGTACACGCGATCCGTTTCACCGGAGAAGCTGATACCACCCTCCTGACGACGCAAATTCGAGCCCCCGACCTTGTCCCAGTATTCACATCCATCCAGCCCCGTCACGCGAACCTGCCCGATGTCGCCGATCTGAAAATAGGTATGCAACGCTTCGCCGATTACGAAATCCGTTGAACCGGTGTTTTCGGTAGTCATTTCCATGCGTAGTGTCTCGCCCACAATCACAGTCAGATCCACGTTGCATTCATGCGACCACTGAATACGTGTCTTGTCACTCGCTACCAGCCGCAAAGTCAGGCGTGTCGCACCATCGGGTTCTGTTCCCGATTCGATCACGCGCCAGGGCACGGTGCGTGCAAAACCGTGTCCGGGAAAAGCGGATTCCGTTGCGTGTGCACCAAACCACGGCCAGCACACCGGCGCGCCGCCGCGTATCGATTTACCGACTGCGGGTTTGGTGTCGCGTGATAACCACACCACCGGCACTGCCTGACTCTTAGGCTGCCAGGTCATCAGATGCGCGCCTTGCAAACACAGCGATGCGCTGCCCAGTACGTTGTCGATTTCTGCCACGATCAGACCGCTGGCATCTGCGTTAAAGACCAACTGCCCTTTGATGCCAAATTGCGTATTCAATGTTTCAGCCATGCCATTCCCCATTATCAATATAAACTGTTATTAATCAATATATTACAAAGTTCTAGCGTTCGATCTGGGTAACATCACGAACCGCGCCCTTGTCGGCGCTGGTGGTCATCGCCGCATAGGCACGCAAGGCAACCGACACATGCCGCTCGCGGCTGACCGGTTTCCAGGCCAGTTTGCCACGCGCTTCCATCCCGGCGCGACGACGCGTCATTTCCTCAATGGAAACGCTCAGCGTAATACTGCGATTCGGAATGTCGATTTCGATGGTATCGTCCTCCTCTACCAGCCCGATCGCACCGCCCGCCGCCGCTTCCGGCGAGACGTGACCGATAGACAAACCTGACGTACCGCCTGAAAAACGACCGTCGGTTAGCAGCGCGCAGACTTTGCCCAGACCCTTGGACTTCAGATAGGCGGTCGGATACAGCATCTCCTGCATGCCCGGCCCGCCCTTCGGCCCTTCGTAACGGATCACCACCACATCGCCCGCGACGATGGTATCTGCCAGCACGGCGGCCACCGCATCATCCTGACTCTCGAACACGCGCGCCCGACCGGTAAATTTTAAAATACTTTCATCCACACCGGCCGTTTTCACGATGCAACCGTCCACCGCAACATTGCCGTGCAATACTGCCAATCCGCCGTCCTGCGAATAGGCATGCGCCTTGTCGCGTATGCAACCGGCAGCGCGATCGGAATCTGTTTCCGGATACAGCATGGATTGTGAGAATGCGATGGTGGTGACGATGCCACCGGGCGCTGCACGGAAAAACTTATCGGCGGTGCCGTCGGTGTTTTGCACAATATCCCACTGCGCCAAACCGTCGCGCAGCGTCTTGCTGTGCACCGAACCCACATCGCCGTGCAGCAGCCCCGCTCTGTCCAGTTCGCCCAAGATAGCCGGGATGCCGCCTGCGCGATGCACGTCTTCCATATGGTATTCGGAAGATGGCGCAACCTTGCACAGCGTCGGCACATGGCGCGACAGCCTGTCCATATCCTTCATGGTGAAATCCACACCCGCTTCGCGCGCGATGGCCAACAGATGCAGCACGGTATTGGTCGAACCGCCCATCGCAATATCCAGCGTCATCGCATTCTCGAAGGCATTGAACGTGGCGATATTGCGCGGCAATACCGACTCGTCGTCCTGCTCGTAATAACGCTTACACAAATCGACGATCACGCGCCCTGCACGCAGGAACAGCTGTTTGCGCTCGGCGTGCGTCGCCACCAGCGAACCGTTGCCGGGCAGCGACAGTCCCAGCGCCTCGGTCAGGCAATTCATCGAATTGGCGGTAAACATACCGGAACAGGAGCCGCAAGTCGGACACGCGGAGCGCTCGATCGCGTCCACTTCCGCATCGCTGTAATGGCTGTCCGCCGCTGCAACCATCGCATCCACCAGATCCAGGCCACGGGACACGCCGTTCCAGTTCACCTTACCCGCCTCCATCGGCCCGCCTGAGACGAACACCACCGGAATATTCAGGCGCATCGCCGCCATCAGCATACCCGGCGTGATTTTGTCGCAGTTGGAGATACACACCAGCGCGTCGGCGCAATGCGCGTTGACCATATACTCCACGGAATCGGCGATCAGATCGCGGCTGGGCAAGGAGTACAGCATACCGCTGTGACCCATCGCAATACCGTCATCTACTGCTATCGTATTGAATTCTTTGGCAATTCCGCCCGCCTTTTCAATCTCGCGCGCCACCAGTTGCCCCATATCCTTCAAGTGGACATGACCCGGCACGAACTGGGTAAATGAATTGGCAATGGCGATGATCGGCTTGCCGAAGTCGCCTTCCGTCATGCCGGTCGCGCGCCACAATGAGCGTGCACCGGCCATGTTGCGGCCATGAGTGGAAGTACGTGAACGGTAAACTGGCATGATGTCTCTCTTGCGTAAGCTATAATCAGACTATCGATTCTACCTGAATACGCCATGCTCGTTTATCCGCAAATCAATCCCGTCGCACTGCAACTAGGGCCCCTGGCCATACACTGGTACGGCCTGATGTATATGGCAGGCTTCCTTACTTTCATCTGCCTGGGACGAAAACGCATCGTTGCGCTGAATCACCCGCAGCTCACCAATAAGCTGCTCGACGATTTGTTGTTCTATGGCGTACTGGGGGTTGTTCTGGGCGGCCGCCTGGGTGAAGTGCTTTTTTACAATCCCGGTTATTATTTTGCCAATCCGCTCAAAATTTTCGCCGTCTGGGAAGGCGGCATGTCATTTCACGGCGGATTTTTGGGCGTGCTGGTGGCGATGGCGTTGTTTGCTTATCAGCATAAATTGCGCTGGCTGGATTTGATGGATTTTATCGCACCCCTGGTGCCACCGGGCCTGGCGTTCGGTCGACTGGGCAATTTCATTAACGGCGAATTATGGGGCCGTCCCACCGACATGCCGTGGGGTATGGTCTTTCCCCATGTGGACAATTTGCCGCGCCACCCTTCACAGCTTTACGAATTCGGGCTGGAAGGCATATTGTTATTCGCGCTGCTCTGGCTGTATGCGAAGAAACCGCGCCCGACAGGCGCCGTATCCGGCCTGTTTCTGATCGGCTATGGCTGCTTCCGTTTTCTGGGTGAATTCACCCGCAACCCGGACGACGGCATCTTCGGTCTGATGACCTTCGGTATCAGCATGGGTCAATGGCTGAGCCTGCCCATGGTAATCGTTGGAACAGGGATGATGATCTGGAGCATGCGCCGCTCAGCTTGACACCGGCAAGCGCCTCTCGCACACTGCGCCTATCCCAAAATCAACCAGGGCTATAACGGCAACTTTACCTTGAACGACTTCTCTACAGGCTCTCTGTTTGCCATCTTGCTGTTACTGCTGGTTTGCAGCGCGTTTTTCTCCGGCTCGGAAACCAGCATGATGGCGATCAATCGCCATCGTCTCAATCATCTGATACGCAAGGGCAATAAGAGCGCTAAACTGACCGCACAATTACTGGGCAAGGTAGACAAACTGCTGGGTTCCATCCTGCTCGGCAACACCCTGTTGAATGTGGCTGCGGCAACACTGACCGAATTCATCGTCCTGCGCCTGTACGGTCACAACGAGCTGGCCATGCTGATCGGCACACTGCTGATTACACTGATGTTGCTGATATTTTCCGAAATCCTGCCCAAGATTATCGCAGCGAGCTATCCCGAACGCATCGCCCTCCCCTCCAGCTACCTGCTCACTCCGCTGATCACGCTGTTTCACCCGGTGGTATCGGTGGCAGGCGGTGTCGTAAAAGGCGTACTGTGGCTGCTGCGCATCAAAGTTCAGACCGACCAGAGCAAACAAAAACTGACGCTGGAGGAACTGCGCGGACTGGTACTGGATGCGGAGCATTTCCTGCCGCGCAAACACCAGAAAATGTTACTGAATCTGGTCGATCTGGAACGCATTACGGTCAACGACGTGATGATCCCGCGCAATCAGATCGAAGCGCTCAATATTAACGCCGACCAGGATACCTTACGCCAGCAAATCGTCACCTGTCACCATACCCTGCTGCCGGTTTATGCCGACACACCCGGCAACATCATCGGCATTCTGCACCTCAAACGCGTAGCGGCGCTGTTCCATGAATCCACACTGGATGTCGCGCAACTGCGAGATGTACTCTATGAACCGTACTTCATCCCGTCAGACACCCCGCTGCTCCAGCAACTTCAGCAATTTCAGGAGCGTCACGCGCGTCTGGGACTGGTCGTAGATGAATATGGTGAACTGCTGGGACTGGTCACACTGGAAAACATCCTCGAAGAAATCGTCGGTGAATTCACGACCCAAGCGCCTTCGCAAACCGGTAAATTTTTGCGCCAGGAGGATGGCAGCATATTGCTCGAAGGCGGTACCAGCTTGCGCGAACTGAACAGAAAACTGGGCCTGCATCTGCCGCTTACCAGCGCAAAAACACTCAACGGCCTGATCCTTGAACATCTCGAAGACATACCGGAAACCGGCACCAGCCTGAAAATCGCCGGATATCCCATCGAAATCATTCAAACCCAGGACCGCATCGTCAAGGTCGCGCGTCTGTTTCCACAAATTAAAAAATAGTGATTAATTAGGCGTAGGATGCGGTTCGTACCGCATCACCCCACAACCGAGCGATGCGGTTCCTTCGTCACCGCATCCTACCCTTTTACCCCATCGGCTTTACAATAGCCCGAAAGCTCGGCATCATGCCCGCTAACGGCAAATCAGAGGACATGTTATGGCTGTCGCACCGACCAAAGCAAAAGAATATACCTACACCTGGGAAGGCAAAGACAAGACCGGAAAAATTGTTAAAGGTGAAATGCGTGCGGTAGGCGAAGCCAACTTATCCGCCCATTTGCGCCGTCAGGGCATTAATGTCACCAAAATTAAACGTGCCCGCAACAGCACAAAAGCGATCACACAAAAAGACATCACGCTGTTCACCAGGCAACTGGCCACCATGCTCAAAGCCGGCGTCCCGCTGCTTCAGTCATTCGACATCGTAGGTAAGGGCCACCACAACCCGGCAGTTTCAAAATTGCTGTTCAGCATCAAAACCGATATTGAAACCGGCAGCAGCCTGCAGCAGGCCTTCAAAAAACACCCGCTCTATTTCGATGACCTGTACTGCAACCTGATCGGCGCAGGTGAATCTGCAGGTATCCTGGATAGCTTGCTGGAACGCCTTGCGACCTATCAGGAAAAGATTCTGGCCATCAAAAGCAAGATCAAATCCGCCCTGTTCTACCCGGTTTCAATCATCGTGGTGGCGTTCATCATTACCGCCGTAATTATGATTTTCGTCATTCCCGCATTCAAGGAGTTATTCTCAAGCTTTGGCGCGGATTTACCTGCGCCAACGTTATTCATCATGGCTATTTCCGATTTCTTCGTCAGCTACTGGTGGGCCATTTTTGGCGGCATCGGCGGCGGATTTTATACCTTCTTCTATTTCTGGAAACGCAGCCGCCCCATGCAACATTTCATGGACAGAGTGTTGCTTAAAATTCCCGTGTTCGGCGATCTGGTACGAAAAGCCACTATCGCGCGCTGGAGCCGCACGCTCTCCACCATGTTCGCGGCCGGCGTCCCTTTAGTCGAAGCGTTTAATTCGGTTGCCGGTGCGGCCGGCAATGCCGTCTATTTTGATGCCACCAAAAGCATTCAACGCGAAGTCAGTACCGGCAACAGCCTGACGGTTGCGATGCAAAACACCGAAGTCTTTCCCAGCATGGTGATACAGATGGTGTCTATCGGCGAGGAAGCAGGCTCGCTTGATGCGATGCTCAGCAAGGTTGCCGACTTTTACGAAGCTGAAGTGGATGATGCCGTCGAAGCCCTGTCCAGCCTGATGGAACCCATCATTATGGTGGTGCTCGGCACACTGATCGGCGGCATGGTTGTCGCAATGTATCTGCCTATCTTCAAGATGGGTCAAGTGGTATAAAACAATGGGAAGGGTCAAGGGGGAAGAGACAAGGGGGAAAACCGCTGTTCCACCCTTTACCCTTATCACTTCTCCCTTCACTCGAATCAACCTATGAATCTTCTCGACTTACTTGAATCTTCCCCGCCGCTGTTTATCGGCACCTGCACTTTTTTGGGGCTGATGGTCGGCAGTTTTCTCAACGTAGTCATCCACCGCCTGCCGAAAATGCTGGAACTGGGCTGGCAGCAGCAATGCGCCGAACTGCACGGCGAAGAATCCGCACCCGGTGAACCATACAATCTGCTGGTTCCCCGCTCCGCCTGCCCGCACTGCCATCACGCCATCAGCGCATCGGAAAACATTCCTGTCATCAGCTATCTGCTGCTGCGCGGCCGCTGCCGCGGCTGCGGTGCAGCCATTTCACCGCGCTATCCCATTATTGAAGCATTGAGCGGTATCCTGTGCGGCTTCGCGGCATGGCACTTCGGCTTCGGACTGGCATCTGTCGGCGCAATCCTGCTGATCTGGGCATTGATCACCCTGACTGCAATCGACTTCGACACGCAATTGCTGCCAGACGACATCACGCTGCCGCTGATCTGGACAGGACTGCTGTTCAACCTGAATGGCACCTACACTTCGCTGCATGACGCACTGCTGGGTGCGGTATTCGGCTATCTCGCGCTCTGGTCTGTGTACTGGTTGTTCAAACTGGTCACCGGCAAGGAAGGCATGGGTTACGGCGATTTCAAACTGCTGGCGGCGCTGGGCGCCTGGCTGGGATGGCAATTGCTGCCGCTGATCATCATCCTGTCATCCCTGGTCGGCGCGGTCGTCGGCATCACCCTGATCGTCGCGGTCAAACATGGCCGCGACATCCCGATTCCGTTCGGCCCCTATCTTGCTGGCGGCGGCCTGATCGCCCTGTTCTGGGGCCAAACACTGACACAAAACTATCTGCAACTGCTGGCACAATGAGCTTGCACGAACCGCGCTGCGTTGGTCTGACCGGCGGCATCGGTTGCGGGAAAAGCACCGTCGCACGGCTGTTTGAAGCGCAGGGTGCGCGCATCATCGACACGGATGCCATCGCGCATCAGTTGACGCAGCCAGGCGGCCTGGCAATAGCCGCCATCCTGGCCGGCTTCGGTGCTGATTACCTCACACCGGAGGGCGCAATGGATCGCAACAAAATGCGCCGTCGGGTGTTTGCAGATCGTGACGCCAAGTCAAAGCTGGAAAATATCCTGCATCCGATGATACTTGAGATAAGCAAAATACATATTAATCAATATGTTACATTGTCACCCTACGTAATACTGATGGCGCCACTGCTACTGGAGTGCCCGGATTTTTTAAAACTGGTTCAGCGCGTCCTGCTGGTTAATTGCACCGAACAGCACCAGATTTCACGCGTTATGCAGCGCAGCGGGATTGACGAATCACAAATCCGTGCGATTATCGCATTGCAAATGCCGGCAACAGAACGACTTGCACGCGCAGACGACATCATCCAGAATGACGGTACAATTGATGATCTGGAAAATCAGATTAGCAGCCTGCACCAGCACTACCTGAACAACAACTATTTGACGGCAAGCTGATATTCAATATATCTTCTTACATTGGCAACTTTAATCGCATATCAGGCAATAACGACGTGATCAGCTACGAATTCCCGATTAATGAAAAAGTACGCACCTGGTTGCGTCTTGAGGATTTGTTCGCTCGCATGAATTATTTCCTGACGTGCGAACTCAGCATGGAACATCATGTTGCGCTGACGACGTTGTTTGAAGTGCATGAAGTCGCCTGCCGTCCCGATCTGAAATCTGAACTGTTGCAGGAACTTGAACGCCAGAAACGCGCGCTCGCCTGTTTGCACAACAACCCGGCCATTTCCGAACAGGCGCTCGACGGCATCCTGAGCGAGATTGAACAAGCCGCATCGGCGCTGCTCGCCATCACCGGAAAAGTCGGCACGATACTGCGCGAAAACGAATGGCTGATGGGAATCAAACAACGCGCAAGCATGCCGGGCGGCACTTGCCAGTTTGACCTGCCTTCCTATCACTACTGGCAGAAGCAACCCGCCGGTTTGCGCCGCGACAATCTGCTTGACTGGTTAGCGCCACTGCTGCCGATCAGCGATGCAATCAATATTTTGTTGCGTCTGTTGCGCGAAAACGGGCGAAAAATCAGTTTCACTGCTCACAACGGCACTTTCCAGCAAATGCAGGGCGGACGTGCCGCGCAGCTGCTGCGAGTCACACTGCCCTCTGATTTGGCCTGCATACCCGAACTTGGCGCAAACAAATATGCCATCAATATTCGTTTCATCGTCGCAAACTATGAAGCCAAGTCCTCCCTGTTTGAACAAGACGTACCCTTCGATTTGACCTTCTGCACCCTGACATCGTGAATAAACCACCCATCGTGCCTTGCCCGCGCTGCGGCAAAGAATCCCCGTGGGATACCAATAACCTTTTTCGCCCTTTTTGCAGTGAGCGCTGCAAAATGATCGATCTGGGAAAATGGGCGGATGAGGAGTTCCGCGTCGCATTGCCGAATGACGAGCAGGAGTTTACCGAACCAAACTACCAGGCCTGACGCAACAAGGCGATGCCATGCGCACCCCGTTGCCAGGCGGTTGCCATATCTGCATGCGTTAACCCCCCTAGTGCGAAGACCGGAATGGATGATCCCGCCGCAATGCTCGAAAATCTTTCCCAGCCCAGATGCGCAGCCCCCGGATGCGACTTCGTCGGCAAGACCGGACTCAGCAACGCAAAATTGCAACCCAGCGCTTCCGCGCGGCGCAATTCCTGCACAGAATGACAGGAAGCCGCACACCAATCCACGGCAGGGCGTTCGTGTAATTCAGCCAATTGCTGCGAAGTCAGATGAATCCCGTCCGCGCCGATCTCCTGTGCAAGCGCCACATCGCCATTGAGCAACACCTTTGCGCCAGATGCATGCACCATTACCAGCACACGCTGCGCCAACTCTCGCAATTCATCACGGCTCAGATTTTTTTCGCGCAATTGAATCAGCCGCAAGCCTGCATGCAGCTGCACTTGCAGTTTTTTCATGAACTGTTCGACCCCCAGTTCAACAGCATTGCTGATGGCATACAGGGGCGGCAACGCCAGCGCGCGCAGCACAGGCGCATTGGCCGGAAGCACCGGTGAGACCGTCACATCTGTGGCTGGTTGCCATGAAAATTGCTGGCCCTCATGCGGATACAACTCACCGCGCCACTCTGTGACCCGAAAAAAGCTCAATCGCACCGTCGCATGCGGATAGGTAAATATGCGCGTAATCCAGGGATAAGCCGTCACGACCTCGATCCCCAGTTCCTCGTGCAACTCGCGAACCAGCGCGTCGTGCGCCGTCTCGCCCGCTTCCACTTTACCGCCCGGAAATTCCCAGTATCCCGCCCATATTTTTCCTGCCGGGCGCTGCGCCAGCAGAAAAGTACCGTCCGGTCGCTGCAATACGGCAGCGGCAACTTCAACTATTTTTGTATTTGAATTTCCCAACAAAACCTCTTACCAAATCTTGCCAAAAATAGCCTGACTAATTCCTTTTGTGTCGCCGACAGAAAACAGGCGACCCCGATTTGCTGCCCCATTGCGATAATTCAACCTTATAATCGCTCCGCCAGACAGCAGTCACTTACAACGTGCCGCTAATGGGACGAACCGGTTATAGAAAGAATGGCTATAAGTGACCGCAATATAGTCCTTTACTTGATCAGTGACCAGCACATCGCACCCACCGCAATTGCCATAGCGGCAGTACATAGCCAGCCCAAAATTTTAAGCCTGAACGAAATAACGAATTTTCCCATGATGTCCGAACGTGCTGCCATCAACATCATCACGGCCATAATGGGCACGGAAATCACGCCGTTGATGACCGCACTCCAGAACAGTGCTTTGATGGGATCGATGGGCGTAAAACACAGCCCGACACCGATCAGCGTGGAGAGAGTGATAATGCCGTAGAAGCCTTTTGCCGCCATGGGTTTCAGTTCCAGACTGTCGCGCCAGTGAAAGGCACCGGCCATGGCATAGGCGGCGGAACCTGCCAGTACCGGAATAGCCAGCAATCCGGTACCGATGATGCCGGCGCTAAACAGCAGGAAAGCAAATTCGCCGGCTATCGGTCGCAACGCGGACGCCGCCTGTGCAGAGGTTTGAATTTCAGTCACGCCGTGCAGATGCAGCGTGACCGCTGTCGTCAGAATAATGAAAAAGGCAATCAGATTGGAAAATGCCATGCCGATGTAATTGTCGATTTTGATGCGGCGGAAGTTGGCATTCGCCTGGTCTGGCGCATCCTTCAGGGCAATCGCGTGGGGATCGGCCAGCTGTTCTTCAACCTCCTGGGATGCCTGCCAGAAAAACAGGTAAGGGCTGATGGTGGTGCCGAAAACGGCAACTACTGTAGTGATATATGCTGGCTCCCATGACAAATGCGGCAGTAAGGTATTGATCAGTACCTGCTCCCAGGGTATGTGCACGACAAACAGGGTGGCAACATACGCGAGCAATGCGAGGGTCAGCCATTTAAGGATGCGCACGTAACGTCTGTAAGGAATAAATATTTGCAGCAACAGCGATATCACGCCGAAGCCAATAGCATACCAGAGAGCAGGGCCCCCTGTTATCAGTTTCAGGGCGTTTGCCATGGCGTCGACATCCGCCGCGATGTTGATTACATTAGCAATCAGCAGCAGCCAGACGATGGTGTATAACAGCCATGCGGGATAATGTTGGCGAATATTGGCAGAAAGGCCCTGACCACTGACCCGGCCGATTTTGGCACTGACCACCTGAATGCCAACCATCAGCGGATAAGTCAGCCATACCGTCCACAGCATGCTAAAACCAAACTGCGCACCTGCCTGGGAGTAAGTGGCGATGCCGCTGGGGTCGTCATCTGCGGCGCCCGTAATCAGTCCCGGGCCGAGTTTCTTCAGCCATGAGCCTGTGTCCTGATTGGCTACCTGTTTTACAACGTGTGACATATTGACACCGGTTATCGCTGGCAGTTTTACAGACAGCCGCGCATAGCGGCCATTTGTTATCACCTTAATGATTCAAGAATGTTTGTTTGCGTTCTTGACAACTTCCTTTGCATCACCATAGGTTTTTTCGGCTTTTCCGGATATTTGTTTACCCAGACCCTTAACTTGTTGCTCTTTGCTGCCAACTAATTTGCCAGACGCTTCCTGCACTTTACCAGCGATTTCTTTTGCAACCCCTTTGACTTGATCCTTGTTCATGATCGTATTCCTTTATCTAAGTTGACAGGACATCCCTGCGTGATTTTAGACTGAACGCAATGTTGCCACCGGTCTGTACGGTAACGAACCTATAAAAACAATCAAACCAGCTGTGGGCAGGCATCGGACAGCCCTTAACAATTGCAGGCGTTGGCAATGGCCTGGCAAGTTACGGTACGCTAGCGCACAGATCTTTGTATTTACCCAGGCTAACCTGATAAACAGAATTATTTACTGAACGATTAAGTGATAAAAACAAAAATAATTGTGGCAATTTCCTTCGCTTGTGCATTTGGCACCTCATCGCAAGCTGCCGAATTACTCGCCCCTGATACGCCCAGCCCATCGCAAGCTGCCGAATTGTTCTCCCCTGATACGCTCAGCGAAACCGAGCGCGCTAGTTCGGTTGTTCCAAAGATGAAGGGCGCCTTGGTATTGCGCGGCCAAGTGCTGCTGGATCGGGCGCATTTTTCATCTGGGGAGATCGACGCATCTTACGGAAAGAATTTGCGTATGGCGATAAAGGGTTACCAAAAAGCGCAAGGCCTGACAGTTTCGGGCAGTATCGACGCCCCAACCTGGGGTACACTGAGTGTCGACGTGGCACCGATTTTGCTGTCTTACACCATTTTGGAGGCCGACATCGAAGGCTCGTATGTGCCGATTCCCAAAACATGGGCAGACAAGGCAAACATGGCGGTGCTGGGGTTTGAATCAGTCGAAGAAGCATTGGGCGAAAGATTTCATGTAAGCCCAACGTTGCTCAAACAACTTAATCCCGACAAAGATATGGGCCACGTTGGTGAAGTAATTGTCGTGCCTAATATCGCCACAGGCGACTTGCCGAAAGCGGAAAAAGTGATCATCAACGGCTCGAATGGCACGCTGGCTTTGCTCGATGCTAATGGAAAAATAATTGCCCAGTTTCCTGCTACGACGGGTAGCAAACATGACCCTCTCCCACTGGGTAAATGGAAGGTTACAGGCGTCGTACACAATCCAGTATTCCAATACACCCCTAGCTTGTTCTGGGACGCCAAACCGGGCGACACCAAGGCCACTATTCCAGCGGGTCCGAACAATCCAGTGGGTGTGGCGTGGGTCGATTTGTCGAAAGAACATTACGGAATCCACGGCACGTCTGAACCATCGACCATCGGCAAGACCCAGTCACACGGATGCATTCGACTCACGAATTGGGACGCGACTGCGCTGGCGCAATCAGTCGTCACTGGTGTAATCGTTTTGATTAAAAAATAGACCTGGGTGAAATGTCATGAAATGGATCTATATTTTTTTATCTGGCGTGCTGCTGGGTGTGCTGATGTTCTTTTTGGGAGCTGGAGCACCCGTCCCAACAGTCATGTCAGCCATGCGCGCTTCTACCGCAGTGGCCCCGCCCATCGCAATTCCTGGTCCCGCTCAGGTCGATATGGCTGAGCCAAGTTCGATTCAGAGGGTTGCAAGCACCAGGTTCGCACCCGCAGTCGTCATAGTCAAACCCGTGACCAATCAACTACTGATCCCTGTTGCAGGTGTCAGTGCCAGTCAGCTGAGCGATACGTTCAATCAAGCGCGAGGCATTGACCGCCGCCATGAAGCACTCGACATCCCTGCACCGAAGGGGACGCACGTGTTTGCTGTGGCTGATGGAAAAGTTGCCAAGCTGTTTGATAGCAAGCCTGGAGGCTTGACTATTTACCAATTCGATATCAGCGAAAAATTTGTGTATTACTATGCGCATTTGGATCGCTATGCCGAAGGTATTGAGGAAGGGATCCTCCTGAAGCGCGGCGATCTTATCGGCTATGTTGGCGCGACTGGCAATGCCGCAACACCTCATTTACACTTTACCATTTTCGAACTTGGACCGGAGAAACAATGGTGGAAAGGTTCTGCAATTAATCCCTTCACGCTATTAGGCGGTGTGCAGCCCCCATGATTTCCACTACACCCCATGCCATGGTAGTGAGTGCAATCCATATCAACGGGGAAATGTTACGCGTGGCACAAAACCGTTTTTCATCCTTACCAACCACCTACCCTAAAACTGTCGCTGGCGACGCATCAATCAATATTTCCAAACTCGATTGAATTCCATTTCGTGTTGTGCACCATAAGAACCGCCCCCGCTAAGGTTTTTCGCCCCACCTCGGCAGCAGCGTGTTCGCCACGCCAAGGTGATCGAGAATACGCGCCACCACGAAATCCACCATGTCCTGCACGCTGGCAGGCTGATAGTAGAAACCCGGATTGGGCGGCATGATGACGGCGCCTGCCCGGGCGAGCTTCAACATATTTTCCAGATGAATCTCCGAAAAAGGCATTTCCCGGGGTGCGAGAATCAGTGTACGTTTTTCCTTAAGCATCACATCCGCCGCACGTGCGATCAAATCATCGCTGATGCCGGCAGCGACTTTGGCAAGCGTGCCCATGGTGCAGGGACAGATCACCATCGCATCGCCGGGGTTCGAGCCGGAAGCCATCGGGGCATACCAGTCGTCGCGTCCGAACACATGAAGCTCGCCGCTGAATACCCCCAGCCGTTCGCACAGCTCGCGCTCGGCGTCCTGCGGACGATTCGGCAGCACCATGCCCATTTCCTGTTTGGCGACAATCTGGGCCGCTTGTGAGTACACCAGATGCACGCGCTGCCCGCTTTGCAGCAGGCATTCGAGCAGACGCATGCCGTATGGCATGCCGGATGCGCCGGTAAAAGCAAGCGTAATAGTTTTCACGGGATACGGATCTCCAAATTATTTAGCTTCTTCCATGAAACGGGCAGCAATCAAACCGTTCACCGTACCGAACACCAGTGCTGCGGTGGCAAAAATCGGTATCAGGTAGGCGATGCCCGCATTCGGAATCAGCCACAGATAAACCACCGTCATTTGCCCTGCGATATGCGCGAAGGCGGCATAAATACTATGACTGACAGGGCCGAACCAGCGTGACGGCAGATGTTGCGCAATGCCCAGCACCAGCAGACTGAGCAAGGCGCCTGACAGACCAAGAAAAAATCCCGGCGTCAGAAAGTTACCGAACATCAAACTGCCCGCGAACACGCGCAACAAAGACACCCAGACAGCCATACGCCATCCGTAACGCGCCAGCACAATCAACGTAACGATGTTAGCCAGACCCGGCTTTACACCGGGCAAGGGCGAGGGAATCGCCCCCTCCAGTATCGTTAATCCCAGCGCGACCGCTGCCATGCGCGCAACATGGTGGTCTTCCGCCGTGGTGTGAAGCAGGATCGTGGAGCGGTTTTGCCCTTCCCCCTTCCCGCTTCCCCCTTCCTGTTGCTCAGTAGTTGAGGCTGTCATAACGTTTATGGTTGCCGACCAGTTCGACGCTCACCTGATTGGGCAGACATAGTGCAATTTCGCCGGCTTGCTGCAGCCAACCCTGACGTACGCAGTATTGGCGCGGGCTGGGGTCGGATGCGATGCGTGCTTTACGATCCTGAATGGCGATAACACTGATACCCAACGGACCTGGCACCTCAATTGTCTGATTCCGCGAAAGCGACACTTCGCGAAAAAGTTTGCCGCCGCTGCGTATTACCGCCTTATCGGCAAGCTCACCCGTCCACAACGTCAGCATCAGCCATACCACACCAATACTGCACAACACCAGCGTCAGCCAGTCACCCGGTTTGATGTGCTGCAGCACGGTCATGTCCGTCAGGACAATTCGCGATGACGCAGCAAAACCTGTTGCTGCGATTGAAAATGCTGAGCCAATTTTTCGCTGATATACACCGACCTGTGTTGCCCTCCGGTACAGCCTATCGCCACCGTTAAATAGCTGCGATTATCCGCGATAAAGTGCGGCAGCCAGCGTTCCACAAAACCGCTGATGTCAGCAAACATATCCCGCGTTGCGGGGGCATTTTCCAGAAATTCAATCACCGGCGCATCCTGCCCTGTAAGCGTGCGCAACTGCAGGTCGTAATACGGATTGGGCAGGCAGCGCACATCAAATACAAAATCGGCATCCAACGGAATGCCATGCTTGAAACCGAAAGACTCGAACAGAAGCGTCAAACGAGCACGGTCAAGCGCAATGAACTGCTTGATCCAGGCACGGAGCGCATTGGCACCGAGTTCACTGGTATCGATGTGATGCCCGATCTTGCTGATCTCGCTCAATAATTCCCGTTCATAATGAACGCATTCAGGCAAGGTACGTACCCCGTTGCTCAAGGGATGCATACGGCGCGTCTCGGAAAAGCGCTTCACCAGCGTATCGGTCTTGGCATCCAGAAACAGCACATGCACAGCCAGATCTTTTTGCATCAGCTGCAGCAAAATTTCCGGCAATCGTTGCACGCTGTTGGCGCTGCGCACATCGATGCTGACCGCCATCTTGTCATAGCCTGCTGTCAGCAAATAATCCATCAATCCGGTCAGAATTTCGGCAGGCAGATTGTCTACGCAATAAAACCCGCTGTCTTCCAGCACTTTGAGCGCAACGCTCTTGCCCGCTCCCGATAAACCGCTCAATAAAAAGAGTTGCATCGTTAATCTTCCAGCAGCATCTGATCGTGACGGCTGATAAATTCCTGCATGGTATTGATGCCGCGTTGTTGCAGTACAAAGTTACGCGCTGCCGCTTCCACCAAGACCGCCAGATTGCGTCCTGCCACCACCGGGATATTTACCGTATTGATTTTCACACCGAGAATCTCCTGGTGGGTCGCCACCAGCGGCAGCCGGTCCATTTGCGAAAGTTCGCCCTCTTGCGTCCGATGCAGATGCACGATGAGTTTCAGGCTCTTCTTGCGCCGCACTGCGGTTTCACCGAACATGGTGCGTATGTTCAACATACCCAAACCGCGCACCTCAAGAAAATCGCGTAACAATTCCGGACATCTGCCTTCCAGCGTATCAGGCGCGATGCGATGCAACTCGACGACATCATCCGCGACCAATCCGCTGCCGCGCGTGATCAGCTCAAGACCCAATTCACTCTTGCCGACGGCACTCTCTCCGGTGATCATCACACCGACCCCCAGCACATCCAGAAAAACGCCATGGCGCGTTGTGGCTTCAGCCAGTTCCTTGGCAAGATAGTGGCGAATCAGCCACATCAGATGCACACTCGGCTTGGCAGAGGCGAATAGCGGAATACTGGAACGATTGGCGAAACCGATCAGTTCCGGTGGAATATCAGCGCAACCTGCCACGATCAGACAGGTTGTGCCATTTTGTTCAATTTGCTCAAACGCGTTGTTGCGTTCATCGAGACTCAGGTTACGAAGATAATCGAGTTCGGTCTCGCTCAGTACTTGCACCCAACTCGGATGTGTCAGGCTGAGGTGACCGACCATCTCCCGGTTCGAAGCTTCAACGGCTTCGCTGTCTATAATCCGGTCAACGCCATCATTGCCGGCCACACGTGTGAGTTCCAGGCGCACCTGTTTATCTTCAAACAATTGCCGGATATTCACCTGACTCATGCCGCACTGTTCCAGTCACAAAACAGTTGGTATATGCCTGCCGCTTCTTCACAAGCCAACAGTTTTTTACGGAAATCTGCATCACTGAACATCTGCGCCAGTTCCCCGAGTAGCTGCAAATGCAAATCGGTGGCCAGCTCAGGCACCAGCAACACAAAAATCAGTGTGACAGGCTGCCCATCCGGCGCATCAAACGGAATCGGATGCGCTGTTCGAACAAAGGCGGCAGTCGCTTCACGCAATTTAGGGATACGTCCGTGCGGAATCGCCACACCCTGCCCCAGCCCGGTTGAGCCTAACTTCTCACGTGCAAACAAACTGTCAAAAACCTGGCTGCGCGCAATCTGCATCTGGTTTTCAAACAGTAAACCCACACGTTCAAATACACGTTTTTTACTGGTGGATTCAGTATCTAACAGAATATTGTCGGGGGAGAGAATTTTGCTGATTAAATTCATCGTAATAATGCCTTAAGCAAAGGGCGGCATCGCTGCCGCCCGTGGTGTTTTATTCTTCTACAGCAACCTGGCTACCGGTTTCATCATGACGCCTGTCAGCCAATTTTTCTTTGTGCTTCTTCACCTGACGATCCATAGTGTCCACCAATGCATCAATTGCAGCATACAGGTTTTCATCCTCGCATTCCGCAAACAGATCTTTACCGCTCATATGTATCGTGGCCTCAGCCTTTTGTTTCAGCTTCTCGACCGAAAGAATGATATTCACGTCCATGACATTGTCAAAATGACGCTTGATCTTATTAAACTTTTCAGTCGCATATTCGTGAATAGCTGGTGTGATTTCCAGGTGGCGTCCGGTTATATGGAGGTTCATTTTGTGCTCCTTGTATTAAAGTGATTTACGGAGATTCACCGGGAGGATATGTAACGCTTCCCGATACTTTGCTATGGTGCGTCGGGCCACTACAATGCCCTGTTGCGCCAAGATTTCTGACATGCGTCCATCCGTAAGTGGTTTGCACGGATCTTCACCGCCGACTAATTGTTTAATCAGTTCGCGTATTGCGGCAGAAGAACAAACGCCCCCACTTTCAGTCAGCAGGCCGCTGCCAAAGAAATATTTAAATTCGTAAATTCCGCGCGGCGTACGCATAAACTTTTGCGTGGTGCTGCGTGAAACAGTTGATTCGTGCATTTCCAGTTCATCGGCTATTTCGCGCAGCACCAGCGGACGCATGGCGATTTCACCATGCTCAAGAAAAGCGCCCTGACGCTCAACGATAGCCTGTGCGACACGCAAGATGGTCTCAAAGCGCTGCCTCAGGCTTTTAATCAGCCAACTGGCCTCCTGCAACTGAGCAACCAATGGCGCACCCGTTTTGTCATCGCGTTGTTGCAAAATGTTCGCATACATCTGATTTACGCGCAGTTTTGGCATCGCATCCGAATTAAGCCTGGCGCGCCACTTCCCCTTGTGTTTCTCGACGATCACATCGGGCACGACATAGTCTGCAACACTCCGGTCAAACTCGCAACCCGGCTTGGGATTCAGACTGACAATCAGATTCTGTGCAACTCTCAGACTGTCATCCGAGCAACGCAGCAATTTTTTGATTCTGGCGAAATCGTGTGCGGCCACCAGATCGACATGATCCCTGACCAGAACAATAGCCAGATTGCGCTGCGGCGTATCTTCCGGCAGGGCCTTGAGTTGCAGCGCAAGACACTCGCTCAAATTTCGGGCACCAAGGCCTGGCTGATCGAGATATTGCAATTGCACCAGCGCCGTTTCCAGATCATCGAGTGTAATGGCAAGTTCAGAGGGCAAAAGCTCGGCCAACTCGGCCAGGTCCTGTGTCATGTAGCCATTTTCATCCAGCGCGTCGATCAACATGCCAATCACCAGCTTGTCCCGGCTGTCCACCTGGCTAAGCGATAACTGGCTGTGCAGGTACTCACGCATACTGGCTTGCAGTGCCGCCTGTTCAGGATAAGCCTCGCTTTCATCATCAGAACCGCGCGTTTCTGAATTCCATTCAAAAGGCTCGGCTGCATTGCTGTCAGCATCACTGCGGTGATCATCATCACTGCGTTGATTTTCTATGATATTTTCAGTCTTGCTTTCACTGGTACCGCTCTGGGGCTCACCTGAAAAATATGCGGCGTCCTCCGTCAGCTCCAGCATGGGATTTTCGTCAAGCATGCGCGCAATTTCCTGCTGCATGTCCTGAGTTGAAAGTTGAAGCAATCGAATGGATTGTTGCAACTGAGGCGTGAGCGTCAGTTGCAAAGACATACGAAGTTGTAGAGAGGCTTTCATTGCTTGATTACTTGTACCGGTGATCTTTCATCGGGGTCAACTTCAAAGTTTGAAGTTTTCACCCAGATAAACTTTCCTCACGCCTTCATTGTAGATGATTTCGTCCGGTTTGCCTTCAGCCATCACAGCACCAGCATTAATGATGTAAGCGCGATCACAGATACCCAAGGTTTCGCGCACATTATGATCGGTAATCAGCACACCGATATTGCGTTCCTTGAGAAAACAGATAATCTTTTGAATGTCCAGTACCGCAATCGGATCGACCCCTGCAAAAGGCTCATCAAGTAAAATGAAACGAGGATCGGTTGCCAAGGCGCGTGCGATTTCTACCCGGCGGCGCTCACCACCTGACAAGCTCACCGCCGGATTATCCCGTATCGCCTGAATGTGCAAATCCTCAAGCAACTCTTCCAGTCTGCGCCCGATATCCTCATCAGATAAATCCTGCAACTCAAGCACCGCCTGAATGTTTTGCGCCACGGTCATGCGCCTGAAAATAGACGCCTCCTGCGGCAGATAACCCAGACCCAAGCGTGCGCGCCGATGGATGGGCATTCTTGTAACGTCTTGATTATCAATTGTTATCTTTCCGCCATCCGCAGAAATAAGACCAACAATCATATAAAATGAAGTCGTCTTTCCCGCACCGTTCGGACCCAGCAGGCCAACCACTTCGCCACTTTTTACCGACAATGAAGTGTCATGCACCACGGTACGCAAGCCGTATTGCTTTTTCAGGCCAATGGCGCGTAATTCGCTCATTTGCTCTCCGCTGCAGGCTTGCTGCCTGTCGTCACAGGAACCGGTTTACCGTTGGCGTCATTCGGTGAAGGCGGCTTGCCGCCAGCCCCATCGCCTGTTTTAGGCTTAGGGTACAGCACCGCGTGTACGCGTTTTGGCGCACCGTCGCCTGCCGCTGCATCCTTGCTATCCGCCTGGAAAATTTCGGTTTTCGAATTATAGGTAACGTGCTCACCACGCACTTCATCCTGTGAGCGTTTGACCCGCGCCTGTACGTAAAAATCTACCGTATCTGCGCGGGTATCGTATTCGATGCGGTCACCGTAACCTTCAACATACTCATCCAGTCCTTCGCGCTTCTGCCTGAAGCTGGCGGTGTGTCCGAAAGCGGTTCCGTGCTTGAAACCTGATTTATCCTGCGTCACGATGAGCTTGTCTCCGCGTATCACCATCGTGCCCTGAATCAACACGACTTTTCCGGTAAAAGTGCTGATCTGTTTCGCATCATCGACTTGCGCCTGGTCCGCATCGATATCAATAGGCTTATCGTGATCGGCCTTTTCAGCATAGCAAACGGTCGAGAATAACATCAGAAGAATCAACAGTTTATTTTGCATGGTGTTCACTTCTGACTTGAGAGAGCAGCTTCAGAATGCGGGTCTTATTATCCATTTCCAGACCAATCGCATGTACCGTGTTATGTGCATCGACAATCGTAACGGCTTTATCAGTATCCGCCCAATCCTGATTCGGCAAAACGCGCAAATACTCGGTACTCAAGGTCATTGCCGACTGATCGCCGACGGCTTCACGCACCACACTCACATTATCGTGAAAAATCACTTCATCGCCACGGCTGGAAACATTACCGCGCAATCCATTCATGTGAACGGGCGGGCGATCCTGTGTCAACATCGTCATGCGCGGCAATTCAAGTTCGGTGGTGTCATGATCAGGATAATGCCTTAACTGTTTGGCGTTCAGCAGAAAACGCGGCACGCCCTGCAAATCCATTTTGGTGGCATGAAAATTATCCATAATTCCATCCGGGTCGTGACGCTGAGTATTGGCTGCCACAGCGATTTCCTGCTGCACCTGGCGGTCCAGCCAGTAAACAAAAGCCAGCAGGGCCAATAAGGGAATCAACGGCAGCCAATAGCGTGACCGGGAAACGATTGTCATTTCAAATAGGGTGACAACTGAGCATCCAGTGTGCCATGCGCAGACATGATCAGCTCGCAAGCCTCACGCACCGCACCATGTCCGCCACTACGGCGGGTCACATAATGCGAGTGTTCGCGCACCAGTTGCGGCGACTCGGGCACAGCAATCGCCAGCCCCACATGTCGCATCACACACAAATCAACCACATCGTCTCCCATGTACGCTGCGGCGTCACGCGACAAGTCCAGCTTACCCAGCAAATCAACCATGGCATCGAGTTTATGCTCCACACCCTGATAGATGTGCGCAATACCCAGATTCTGCGCGCGCATCTCGACGCAACGCGAAGTCCGGCCGGTAATAATCGCGACCTCGACACCGCTGGCACGCAACATCTTGATACCATGCCCGTCCAGTGAATTGAAGCGTTTGAATTCCTCGCCGGAATCGGACAGGTACAAACCGCCATCCGTCATCACACCATCCACATCAAAAGCGACCAGGCGTATCAGTTTTGCTCGGTTTAAAAACATGAATATCTCCAGTTCATCGTAAGTGGTGAGTAGTTAAGTGGGAGCTCAGGCTTAAATAACTTTTGCATGCAGCAAGTCATGCATATTCAACGCGCCGACCAATTTGTGATTTTCATCCACCACCAGCATCTGATTGATATTGTATTGCTCCATCAGCTGCACCGCCTCTGCCGCCAGACTGCCCGGACTGATGCAGCGCGGATTGACCGACATCACCTCCTTCACAGGCGTGCTGCTAAAATCCAGTTTCTTTTGCAGCGTGCGTCGCAAATCACCGTCAGTGAAGATACCCAGCACGATTTCCTGCGCATCCACAATCGCGGTCATGCCCACCCCTTTACGGGACATTTCCATCAGTGCATCGCTCAACATCACATCGTCCAGCACCATCGGCATGCGTGTATCGATGCGCATCACATCGCTGACCAGCGTCAGCAATCGCCGGCCGAGGCTGCCACCGGGGTGAGACCTTGCAAAATTTTCCGCATTAAAACCCTTGGCATCGAGCAGCGCGACTGCCAGCGCGTCGCCCAGCGCTAAAGATGCCGTAGTACTGGCCGTCGGCGCGAGGCCCATCGGGCACGCTTCCTTATCCACCGACGCATTCAGGTGCACATCTGCCACCTTTGCCAGGCTGGATGCAGGATTGCCCGTCATGCTGATCAGTTTCGCGCCCTGCCGCTTCAGGATAGGCACGATGGTCATCAATTCCTGGCTTTCACCGGAATAGGACAGCGCGATAAACACATCCTGACTGGCGACCATACCAAGGTCGCCATGACTGGCTTCACCCGGATGCACAAAATAGGCCGGCGTACCCGTGCTGGACATGGTCGCCGCAATTTTGCGTGCAATATGCCCGGACTTTCCCATGCCACTGACAATCACGCGTCCTTCACAGCGCAAAATGACATCCAGCGCCTGTAAAAAATGGTCATCAAGTCGCAGGCTTAACGCTTGCACAGCAGCAGCTTCAATAGAGAGAACCTCGCGACCCAGTTCAAGCGCGCGCGGCGCATCAGAAAGAAATTTATTCATGTCTGCATTATAGCAAGGTACGCGAAAGGTGAAAGGTGAAAGGTGATTGCGGATTGCGGATTGCGGATTGCTCAAGAGTACGGCATTATCTGAACGCTAATTTCATGCACCCGACAAGATGGATAATTCGCTGTCACTCGTACTCATTCTGCTCGCTACCGCCGTTCTGGTGGTCGTGGTCTGTCGCATCCTGCGTTTGCCGGTGATGCTGGGTTATCTCGCCGTCGGAATTCTGATCGGCCCGCATGCCTTTGGATGGATCCCCGATGCACCCAGCACGCGCCATCTTGCCGAATTCGGCGTGGTCTTTCTGATGTTCAGCATCGGCCTTGAATTCAGCCTGACCCGCCTGAAGGCAATGCAACGCACGGTGTTTGGCTTAGGGGGAGCGCAAGTGCTGACCACCATATTGCTGGTCATGGGTATCGCGTGGGCTTTCAATATGGATTGGCGCGCGGGTCTGGCACTGGGCGGCATACTGGCCATGTCATCCACCGCGATTGTCAGCAAAATGCTGGTTGAACGTGCAGAACTCAATCTGCCATTTGGCCAGCAGATGATGGGCGTATTGCTGTTTCAGGATCTGGCCGTCGTGCCCTTGCTGATCATCATTCCGGCGCTGGCATCACAATCCGATCATCTTCCCGCCACATTAGGCTTCGCGATGTTCAAGGCAGCGCTCGTGTTACTGGTTTTGCTGGTATTCGGCCAGCACATCATGCGCCGCTGGTTTCACATCGTGGCGAGCCAGAAATCTTCCGAACTGTTTACCCTGAACGTGCTGTTCATCACGCTGGGCCTGGCCTATTTAACCGAGTCTGCAGGACTTTCGATGGCACTGGGTGCCTTTGTAGCCGGCATGCTGATTTCCGAAACTGAATACCGCTACCAGGTGGAAGAAGATATCAAGCCTTTTCGTGACGTGTTGCTGGGACTGTTCTTCGTCACCATCGGCATGATGCTCAACCTCTTTAGCGTCTTTGCCAATCTGGGCTGGATACTGCTGGCACTGACCGCACTGATCCTGCTCAAGGCGCTCATGACAGCCCTGCTGGCACGCGCTTTCGAAGGGAGCTGGGACGTTGCCCTGCGCAGCGGCATCGGCCTGGCACAGGCGGGCGAATTCGGCTTTGTGCTGCTGACGCTGGCCGATGAAGCGCATCTGCTGCAGGGTGCGATGATGCAAATCACGCTTGCCACCATGCTGTTGTCCATGCTGACTGCGCCCTTCCTGATTCAATACAGCGAGTCCATTACGCGCCGCCTTTCAGCTGACGAATGGACTAACCGCGCCTTGCAGATGCACCAGATCGCCATCAAGACCATGTCGAGCACCGGCCATATCATCCTGTGCGGCTACGGGCGTAGCGGACAGAAGCTGGCAAGCATCCTTGATGAGGAAAAACTGCGCTTCATCGCGCTCGATCTCGATTCGCGCCGGGTTCGCGAAGCCGCTGCCGCCAAAAAAAGTGTGGTGTATGGTGATGCTGCCAAGCGCGAAGTACTGATGGCCGCCGGCTTGATGCGCGCCAAGGTACTGGTGGTTACCTACAAAGACAAGCATTCAGCATTGGCCATCCTGCGCCACGTAAAGGAATTGCGCCCGGACTTGCCTGTCGTGGTGCGCGCCAACGACGATACCAATGTGGACATGTTGAAAAATGCCGGCGCAGCCGAAGTGGTCGCCGAAGTACTGGAAGGCAGCGTGATGCTGGCATCCCAGGCCTTGCTGCTGGCTGGCGTGCCGCTCAACCGGGTCGTGCGTCACGTCCAGGAAAATCGCGCGCGCCGCTATGCGATGTTTAACGGTTATCTTCGCACAAGTCAAAACGACGACATCGAAGATGAACTGCAACCGCGTTTTTTGAACGTATTGCTTAAAACGGACTCGGTCGCGACCGGAAAACGCTTGCGCGAGGCGGAACTTGACACGCTGAATATCGAAGTGAAAGCGTTGCGACGCTACAATGTACACGGCGCGCAACCTTCCGAAGAAATGATCCTGCAAGCAGGGGATGTACTGGTACTGCTGGGCCTGCCGGAAGCACTCGTGCTTGCCGAGACCCGGCTACACCAAGGCACGTTTTAACATTACATAAGCAACTGTGCGAGTTATTGCCCACCGGGCAATATCCCTGCCAAAAGCTTTCTTACCGGTGTCGGAATCGCGGCAGACAAAGCGTCACTCACATCCATCCACGCATGCCCCGTCTGCTGCACTTGCAGCGGTTTATCTGCAAGATTCAACAGCATCGGTGCAATGTGCAATTTGAAATGGGTAAAGGTGTGAGTAAACGGAATGGGTGCTTCGCACGGTTTTATTGAAATAGCTGGGTCCCCGCCTGCGCGGGGATGACGAATTACTTTATCTGTAGCCATACCTTGTTGCGCACACCAAACCAGCGCAGCAGCTTCATCGTCGAATTGTGGCAAACACCAGAGCCCGCCCCAGATACCGGCAGGGCCGCGCTTTTCCAGCAGAATGTCGCGCCCGTGCATCACCAACAACAAAGTAGCTTGTCTTTCCGGCACGGCGCGACGCTGTCGCGGACTTGGCAGCTCAGCCACGCGCCCGGTCTGAAAGGCTGCGCAATCACCCTGTACCGGGCACGAACCGCACAGCGGTTTACTGCGGGTACACAAGGTTGCGCCCATATCCATCAGCGCTTGCGTATAGACAGCGATATCATGCTGCGGCAACAGCGCTTCGGCCTGCCGCCAGAGTAAATCTTCTACCGACTTAATCGCCGGCGATCCGTTGATGCCGCAATAGCGCGCCAGCACACGCTTGACGTTTCCATCCAATATTGCATAAGGCTGATGATAAGCTTGTGCGCAGATGGCCGCAGCCGTTGATCGCCCGATACCTGGCAAAGCGAGTAACTGTTCATACTGACACGGAAATTCGCCACCGTGACGATCTACGACAATCTGAGCTGCGCGATGCAGATTGCGACCCCGTGCGTAATATCCCAGCCCGCTCCAGTGTGCCAGCACCTGTTCCTCACTGGCAGAGGCCAACGCTGCAATCGTCGGAAAGGACGCGATAAAGCGCTGGTAATAGGGAATGACCGTGGCAACCTGAGTCTGCTGCAGCATAATTTCTGACAGCCACACAGGGTAAGGCCCGGCAGATTGCCACGGCAAACCATGACGACCATGATCGCGTTGCCAGACAATGAGTGCTGAAGAAAAAGAGGGCATAGATGTAAAATTGAACGGGCCGCCAGCAACTTGTGGCTAACGGCTACATGTTACCTGAACAGCCCCTTCAGACTGTTCTGAAGTTGATCTTTTAGCCTGGTTTTAACTTCTTCCTTCTTGGCATCGACCTTTTGCCTGGCGACTTCGCTGACCATTGCGCCGAAATCCAGTGTGTATTTCAAATCGCTGAACGGGCCGCTGATACGCACCGGCACGGTAATACCACCGACGTTTTCACGGCCACCCTGCCCTTCCAGCGTTCTGGCCAACGTGGCGCGAGCGAGATAATTCATACTGCTCTGACCAACGTCAACATCGCCTGCGCCATTCAATCGCAACAGCGGCGATTTCAGCAATAAATCATCGTTGTGCGCCACGCCGCCCGCCACTTTGAAACTCGCCTTGAGTTCGCTAAAGTCTGTTTTTTCGCTCTGGTTGGCCGTCTGGATCTGCGTCTTACCCATCATGGCCTGCGCGTCGCGCATCTGTTTGGCGATATTGATACCCTTGATCGCGCCGTCAGCCAGATTCAGCGACAAACTGCCGTTCAGCGATTCTTTCATCGCACTGACCGTGCGGCCCTGCATGGCGAGGTTCATCGCAACATTGCCACGCCCTTCCAGCGTATCGAAGCCTGCAGCATCACGGGTCAACGCCGCGACACTTATTCCGCTAAATATATGATTAATAACAATATTTGTAGAATTTGCCGCATTCACGCTCAAGAATCCGTTCATGCTGCCCTGATACAGATTGGCCGACAGAGGACTAACAACGAGCAGCCCTTTATGCGCCTTTACATCCAAGCGCACGTTGCTCGCCTTAATATTCGCCACTTTTAGTAGTCCGACGCGCAGACTGCCGTCCAGATTAAGCGTGCGCAAAGCAGACAGATCCAGCGGCTGCTCGGGCTGGCCGGCTTTCGTTTCGGTCTTTTTCGGCAAATACAGATCGGCATCGAACTTATCCACATCCACGTCGAAATTGATCGCCGGATTGCTAAAGCCGTTCACACCGACTTTCGCTTTGATCTGGCTTTGCAACAGGCCGCCCGCAAGATCGGCCTGCACGGATTGTTTTTTCGCGTCCAGTTGCACGCGCCCCTTCATCTCGCTGCTCACCGATTTGTTCGGCAGCTTGTCGCCGGCCGCATTCACGCCTAGCGTCAGATTGTTCAGGCTAAATTGTCCGGCAGCAAAATTACCCGACAACGGCGAAGCGAGTTTTACCTTGAAGGCTTGTTCGGCCTGTTTCACATCCAGATCCAGCGTCAGCGCGCGGACCTTGAAGGACTGCGCGTTGCCCGACAGTTCGGACAAGGAAAGCGCTGCAACCATCTCGCCCAGCTTCGCATTCAACGTCAGCTCACGGCCTGAAAATTTATCGCGAGTCAGACTCAGTGCGGGTGCATCCAGATTCGCTTCAAAGGCGTCCCGACCCTTTAGCCCGGCTGCATTCAGCTTGAATTTGTTAACATTAAATTCTTGCTTCGTCGGATTCGCACCCGCGTCGCCGCTGGCTTTGAGCTTGAGACTGGAGATATCCAGCATCGCGCCATTGACCTGCAAATCCATGCCTGCCAGCTGATACTGCTGTTTTTCCAGATCGAAAGTCAGCGTGGTCGCAAGTTGCGCAGCGATATCCAGCTTCGGCTGATTGCACTGCACGCCAACCGACAGGTTGATTTTTCCGGGAACGCCACTGGCGATGCGCCCGGTGTTGAGATTCAAGTCGTGAACAGCATACTGCGCGCCCGTGCCTTCATCGCGATAAGTCAGACGGGTTTTTTCAATCGCGACGGAAGCGATGTCGAATACAACCGGCTGCTTGTCGTCTTTTGGCTTTTCATCACGGCCAAGCAGATCGTCGATATTGGTCGTGCCATCCTTGTACCTGATGAGGTTTGCCGTCAAACCGCTCACCAGCACCTCATTGACCACGATTCGTTTGCTCAACAAGGGCATCAGCGCTAATGACACTCTTGCGGCATCAACTGCTGCGAATTGCTGGTCGCTGTTAAATTCCGATAACGAAACCTTGCCCAGATTAGCGCCTATATTTGGAAAAAAGCTCAACTTGATGTCTCCATCAAGATGCAAAGTTCGCTGCCTTACTTCTTTAACAGATTGAATTATTTGAGTTTTATAATCGTTCGGATTGAATGTTGCCACAAGATAGGCCGCCCCGGCTACTGCAACGCCTAGCACCGCACCCGCACCCAACAGACCAAACTTTACGAGTTTATTCATGATCGTCCCCGGCAAGACAAGCAGGTATCGATTATAACGGAGAGACTGGAGTTGCGTAGATTACGCCTTAAGTTGAAACGCCTACAGCGATGCAAGGTTTGCGGCACACCGAACGTAAACTCAAGCAATCAAGCTCTATTGGCGTGCTTGCAATCAGGCATAACTCATCGCTTAAGCCCTCTGCACGCATCGCTAAAACTGATCCGCTTGCCGTTTTTCCTTCGCTGCCCGTTCATTGCCGGCTTGCTGCGTAAACGCCTGCTTCAAGCTCTTGGTCATGTAACTCACCGACATCTCGAACGACAAATGCGGCGCGTTCATCTCGATCAGCGAATCTCCCTGTTGCAACTTCGCGGAAGCATTGCCCACAAACGGCACTTGCTTGTCGACCAACTTGTATTTACCGGACAACGCGCTCAAAGTCTTTGGAAAACTATCCTTGGGCAACGTCATCAACACCGCCGCCAGCCTGCACAGAGGAAATTTCACACCACTCCAGCATCTAACGGCCATGCCTGCGACGTATGTAGCACGCGCCATATTTCAATACGTTTGGCTCGCGGTTTGAAACGATAGACGACAATAAAGCTGGTGTGATTAATGACCAGTTCGCGGGTTCCCGGCCTGCGACCAAGTCGTCCGATTTCAGGATGCTGCAACAGTAAATCGGTTTGACTCATTATCTCGTCAAGCTGATTTACGGCTGCGGTTACCTTTTCAAGGGCTATGCGCTCAATGGCTGCGTGGCGCTCTTCTTTAGCCCTTGGCATCCATAACAGTATTATTATTTAGCGCCGGCAGCAATTCTTGCTTGTAACATTTTTCTCTGAGCCACCATCTCTGCTTTAACAACCTCGTGCGGTATCCACTGGGTGTTGGGATCGTCGGCTTCTATTTGAGCTTGAACCACCTGCTCGCAGAACCATTTGTCATAGGCTGCGGCTTCGTGAGCCTCCTTCATCCGTGCACTTGCAACCTCACTGCGACGCGTGCTTTTCAGTGCAGTTGGGTCAAAGCCGGTTGCATCCACTTGGTATTTAACCAGTCCGATTTCCTTGAGATAGCCCACCAGCGTTTCAAACTTGCGGAAGATGCGGATAGATCCGCGCTTTGCGGCCAAGGCACGTTCAGTAATGCCGTATTTAATGACAATGCCCCAGCCACCGGGTTGACCGATGATGCTGGCATCGCTCACGGCATCAGCTTCAACCAGCCGGGCTAGGGTTGCATGGTCTATGGTATCGAGAGTAATGGTCATTGCTTCACCTGTTGAAAGTTAATTTCCAAAGCGAATAATGCCCAATATCTAAGATAATGGCAACCGACATCTAATAAAACAGGTTTCCAGCTTACAAAAAACTGAAAACTGTTTCTATAGTTAAATTACCTTCGAATAGCGTGCATGTTCGGTACGGGTGCGCAGATATTTGTCGAACACCATGCAGATATTGCGTATCAACATGCGGCCCTTGGGTGTGACGCTGATCCATTGAGGCGCAATTTCCAGCAGACCTTCGCGCTCATACTCGCGCAACTCCTCCATCTCGGTTGCGAAATAACTGTCGAAGTCGATCAGATAGGAAATATTGAGCGATTCCTTGGAAAGTTCAAAGTGGCACATTAGCGCCTGAATGATGGCACGACGCACCAGATCGTCCGCATTCAGCTCCATGCCGCGCATGATAGGCAACTGGTCACGGTCGAGCGCGTCGTAATAATCTTCCAGTTCACGGTAATTCTGACTGTAAGTCGGGCCTATCTTGCCGATTGCGCTGACACCCAGAGCCACCAGATCACAGTCGGAATGCGTGGAGTAACCCTGAAAATTGCGATGCAGCCGACCCTGACGCTGCGCCACGGCCAGTTCGTCTTCCGGCTTGGCGAAGTGATCCATACCAATATACACGTAACCTGCGCCAGTCAACTTGCGCCCCGTCATTCCAAGAATATCCAGCTTCATCTGAGGAGACGGCAGGTCTTCTTCATGAATGCGGCGCTGCGGCTTGAACAGCGTCGGCATATGCGCATAGTTATAAATGGACAGACGATCCGGGTTCGCCGCGATGATTCTGTCCAGCGTGCGTTCGAAACCCGCCAGCGTTTGCTTGGGCAAGCCATAGATCAGATCGATACTGACAGATTTAAAGCCATTGGCTCGCGCAGCAGTAATCACGCGCATGGTTTCTTCTTCACTCTGAATGCGATTCACCGCGCGCTGCACCTCATCATCGAAATCCTGCACCCCGATACTGATGCGATTAAAACCCTCGGCGCCCAGCAGCGCGATCGTTGCATCGGTCACCTTGCGCGGGTCGATCTCGATGGAATATTCGCCATCCTCTACCAGCTTGAAATTCTCGCGTATCGCCGCCATCACCTGACGAATTTCATCATCAGACATGAATGTCGGCGTGCCGCCGCCAAAGTGCAACTGTTCAACCACCTGACCGGTTCCGAGCAGTTTGGTCTGCATCGCCATTTCCTTGATCAGATAGCGCACATATTCGGCAGATTTGCTGCGATCCTTGGTGATAACCTTGTTACAGGCACAATAAAAGCAGAGCGTATTGCAAAACGGGATATGGATATACAACGACAAGGGTCGACTGACGCCGCCGATTTCGCGCTTCAACAACCACTGGCTATAGGTTTCCGCGTTAAATGCTTCGACAAAACGGTCTGCTGTCGGGTAAGAGGTATAGCGCGGGCCGTTCTTATCCAGCCTGCGTATCAGTTCCAGATCTACGACTAATTGATTGTTGTTCAACATGTGTATTGCCGCTTTGCAATTTGAAAGGCCAAGTATACTGCCAGTTAGTACGCAATGATGGTTTGATATATGTCAAAATGCACCGCTTATTTGCCTGATCGAACAAAAACTGCCTGCTGGCGGGCCTGTTAACCTCCGGCAATGAGCGCTTCAATCACAGCAATTTACAGGTATACGACGTGCCGCAACCCGCTTCAATCTATCATTCCAAGTCTGTCTGCTCCAGCTGCAATCTGGCGGAGCTTTGCCTGCCTCTTGATCTTAGCAATAATGAACTGCTTAAGCTCGATGAACTCAGCATGTTAAAACGCGATTTTTCCCGCGGCGATTATCTATATCGTAATGGCGACAAGTTTCGCTCGTTATTCGCCATCCACAGCGGTTCATTCAAAACGCAGATTCTTCATGAGGATGGGCGAGAACAAGTGACAGGATTTCAAATGACCGGAGAAATTATCGGACTGGATGCGATCAGCACCGATATTCATGCCTGCGAAGCGGTTGCAATGGAGAACAGCGTGGTGTGTGAATTGCCATTCAACAAACTGGAATCCCTGAGTCGACAAATTCCTTCCCTGCAGCGCCATTTGCACAAAATCATGAGCCGCGAAATTGTACGTGATCAGGGGATCATGCTGCTGCTGGGTTCAATGCGTGCAGAAGAGCGCCTGGCCGCTTTCCTGCTTAATTTGTCACAGCGTTTTTCCACGCGCGGGTTATCAGCCACACAGTTCCAGTTGCGCATGTCAAGGCAGGAAATAGGTAGCTATCTGGGATTAAAACTGGAAACCGTCAGCCGTGCATTCTCGCATTTCCAAAATGAACGACTGATCAATGTGAAAGTTAGAACCATTGAAATTATCGATTTACCAGGTTTACAGACCTGCCTTAACGCCTCGCGTTGAGCCATTTTTCACGTCGCAATACCGTATCGTTTGACAGTCGCCGCGCTTGAGCGGATTATTCGCAACCTGATTTATTTACTGAAAGACAAAGCGATATGGAACATCAAGTTACAGAAGCCGAAATATCCCGCGCAAAAAGCCTGCACTCGTTGCTGCTGTTCGACTTTATCGTCGTTCATGTTTTCCTTTTCGTGCTGGCCTTAAGCCTGCTCAAAACCAGCCTGTTACCAATCACCGTGATGCCGATCATTTCCATCGCACTGCTGGGAAGCGTGATATTCAAGGCATCTCGCGCCCTCAAACTTGAAGATTCCGTATTTGTTCTTAGTCACAATTTGCTTGCCGCCAAACGAGCCAGACTTTTTCTTCTGTTGTTCATCGTAACCGGTACGTTAACCACTGCGTTTGTACTAGGCGGTCCGGTAGTCGGCATGAGCAAAATTACCAGCTGGGCAATGGCTGTCGGTATTGGTCAGCTTCCATTTATGGTGGCGCTGCTGGTTCTGGTCGTAATGGAATTTGACGCAGAGCATCAATGCAAGGACGGAAAAATTCCGGCAGATGCCGCAAAGCTTCACGCTGCGCTCAAAAGGGACTAGCATGGACAAGAAAATTGTTCTGGGCGTCATCGCCTTCGTCATTATCACAATATCCGTCATCCTGATGATGCCTGATAACTCCGTCAGCACCCCTGATACCCTGCCCTGGAAGATTACCCACCCCACACCGGACACCACCCGTGTTTTCGGCATTACGCTGGGCAAGAGCACGCTCGATGAAGTCGCCAACACCTACAAGTATGAAACCGAACTTGAAATCAGCCTGTTCAAGCCATCCGATGCAAAAATGGGTGTTGAGGGATTTTTTGAAGAGGTTAATTTTAACGGTCTGAAAGCAAAAATCATCATGACCATCGCTGTACCGGCGGAAGAACTGCAAGGCATGTTTCAGCGCGGCTTGCGCATGAACAGCACACCCAGCGGCAAGCGCATCACACTGACCGCAGATGATTTGGCGCGTGTGCGTTCTTTACCGGTCGCCAGCCTGACCTACATGCCTACGACGCGTCTGGAAGAATCCATCATCGCAAAACGTTTTGGCGAGCCGGCCCAACGTGTACGCGAGAAGAAGACCAACCTCGTTCACTGGCTGTACCCGCAAAATGGTCTGGATGTCGTGCTCGACGCCAAACCATTCTTTCAATATCTGCCGCCTAAGGATTTTGAACTTCTGCGAGTGCCTTTGCTGGCCAATGGTGAAATATTGAAATAAGGCAGTCCTGTGTAACCTGGCGTTTCGTAGTGATGATTTGAAGAAAGGCCGCACCCTGTCCGGGTGCGGCCTTTCTTCATTCTGTTAAACCTGTAATGTGCTTTTAATCTCCCATCCGTTTGTGTCTCGCGACCGTCGACGGCAACTGACTGGCCCGCGCGATCGATTACAGCCTGAATCGAAAAACCACATCCCGCACGATTCGCACCAAGAGGCGACATTTTTTCCACCCGCGTGTCCCGCATTCTGAGCATCACTATGTTAGCTGTCGCACTGAGTTCGCATTAAAAATCGCGTATGTTGGTTACAAACGATATTTATCATTAAGCGATCCAATTGGGACAATAATGGAATTAATTCATAGAAATCTGCGACTGAAAGAATTTGCTCCTTTAGTCGAGCGTCTTGCCTATTGCATGAAGCAGAAGCTTCCTGACAACATTGATGTTGATGATCTTATTCAAGTTGGCATGATCGGATTAATGGAGGCGGCTAACCGGTATGACGAAATGCAGGGTGTGCAGTTCAGTACATTTGCGATGAAGCGTATACGTGGATCAATGCTGGACAAATTACGTTATGATGATTGGGCTCCGCAGGGATTACGGCGTACCATGCGACGCGTAGATGCAGCCACGACAAAATTGCAGCATTTATTAGGCCGATCGCCAAACGAATTTGAAATTGCTAAAGAATTGAACATTCCACTGAGCAAGCTCCAGAAGATGAGGTTTGAGTTTCAAGGTGCACAGCTCGTACATTTCGATGCACACAAGGAGGATTACGACGAAGATTTTTTAGATCGTGATGAATTCGATCTAAAAATGGATCCATTGGAATTATTGCAAAGCAAATATTTCCACGAAGCGTTAGCTATCGCAATAAGTCGCTTATCAACACGCGAGCGTACGTTGATGGAAATGCGTTACCAGCAAGACATGAATTTAAGAGAAATTGGCAATGCTATGGGTTTCAATGAATCGCGCGCATGCCAGATTTTCAATCGCGCAGTTAAATTTTTACGTAACTATTTAAAAGAGTATGTGGCAGGCATGTCTAACGAAGAGGCGTGCCACATTTACTCATTTGTGAATTAACAATAAGTCTAATTTTGCTATGTGCGATACCGAACAGAATAAATCAGCCGGTCAGCGCATAGTGAACCATGGTAGCACTGATTTATTCGTCATCACCGCGAACGCGCGGATCCGGTGACTTTATTTAACCGGGTTCCCGCCTGCGCGGGAACGACCAAACCGAATAAATCAGCACCTCCCTAGCTAAAGACTATCATGAAGTTCCATGTGCGAGATGCCGTTCTTGCCTGGCAGGTTGTTGGTTGCTTTGCACTTGGCTTAATGACAGGTAAAAAAGTCGGTTAAATTAAATTGATGGAGATAACTATGAAAGAAATCAAGTTGAACACGCGCTTTGGTGAATTGAACATTAACGCAGCGCAAATAATTACCTTTCCCGAGGGCTTGCCCGGTTTTGAATCGAGCAAACGCTGGACACTGTTTTACGAACTGGACGACAAGGGTGAGTCTATGGGCGGCGTAGTGATGCATTTGCAGTCCGTTGATGACAAAAACCTGTCGCTGCCATTAACCAACCCCAGTTTATTCGGTTTTAACTATGAGATGGTGCTCACAGACGGTGAAGTCGCAGAACTCAACATGGAGGATGCGAGCGATATTCTGGTGTTAATGTCGCTTTACAAAAACAATCTCACTCAGCAAACCCCTGAAACTCTGCCTGCCATGAATATTTATGCGAATCTGTCCGCACCGATACTGATCAACATGAAATCGCGCATCGGCATACAAAAAATACTGGCGGGGACAGATTCAAAAGTAAACTACAGCGCTACTGTCAACCTGTAAACAGCCTGACAAAGCACAATGTCAGTGAGCTTAAGGTTTATCTCACGGTTTGATTAGACGCTTTGCAGATACTACGACACTCTGAATTAGCCGCCTGAAATCTGCCCGTCGTGAATAACTGCTTCGTCTCGTTATGTTGAGTTCAACATAACGAGACCTATGTGTGAAGGGAAACGGTGTGCAGTTTACAATTGACGTTCGTGCAATGCTGGATTCTATTGTGCTGAAGCAGGGCAAGCTTCCCACTGACTACACTTCGTTTCCGGCTCATTTTAAAGTCCAGTTTTAACCATTGGACTGCTTGGCTCTGTTGATACGCCATCGTTTTAAACGCTTCACATAATTATGTTTATTCAGAATACGAAAACGATGTGGAGGTCTTAATTCTTGAATTTTCGGTGACACAAGAAATTGGCGTCAGAACCAATAATATATCCAAGTATTTGAATTTATTGGATTTATTTTATATTCACTCAAACATTTTTCAGTTTAGCTATTCCTTCGGTGCGGCAGCCTCTTGCGTCGACTTTGGATAGTCATGCAGCATCCCATCTTCATCATCATCGAGCAGGATGCGACTGGCATTGCCTTCCATATCTTCGTACTGACCCTTCTTCACCGACCAGATGAGGATACCGACGAACACCAGACCAAAGAAAGTCATACCGGGGATAAGACTGTAAATTACTTCCATTATTTTTCCTTGAACAGGTTACGAATACGCGCTGCGTTGCCAATAACCAGCAGTGAACTGACCGGCATGGTGATCGCAGCGAGCAGCGGGGTCACATGACCCATTATCGCCAGCGGCACCATGATACTGTTATACACGAAGGACAGGCCGATGTTCTGTTTAATCGTACGCAGCGTACGCCGCGACAGCAAAGTTGCCAGGCGAACCTTGTCCAGCTCATTGCGCATCAGCACGATGTCCGCGCTTTCGACCGACACATCGGTACCGGAACCCAGCGCAATGCCCACATCGGCGCGGATCAGGGCGGGGGCGTCATTCACACCATCCCCCACCATTGCGACGCATTCACCCCGCTGTTGCAACTGCTGAATAACCAGATCCTTGTCTTTCGGCATCACTTCGGCAATCACCTCCATACCGCCCAGTTGACGCGCAATCGCCTCCGCAACCGGCTTGCGATCGCCACTAAGCAGCGTCATGCCGATGCCATTGGCACGCAAGGTATCGATCAAGCCCTGCGCATCCGCGCGCAACGTATCTGCCATCACCAGTACGGACACGTGCTGTCCGTCCACTGCCAGATGCACACAGGACATGGCCTGCGCCTCCAGCGCATCCAATGTCACCATCAGCTCCGGCAGCATCGCAATGCCATTCCGCGTCAGCCACTCGACTGTGCCCAACAGCACACGGCGCCCGCCCGCCGCAGCCTCCACACCCAATCCGGCTGCCGCATGAAATCCCGAGACACTGATACTCCGGTAGGCCAACTGCTGTGCATCAGCGGCTCTGACAACGGCCTGCGCCACGCTGTGTTCAGAATAGCGCTCCACCGCCGACGCCAGCGCCAGCAAGGCTGCTCTGTCCTGGCCGGGCGCTTCGATGAACTGCTCAAGACACATTCTTCCTTCTGTCAGCGTACCCGTTTTGTCGAATACAAAATGCGTCACTTTTGACAAGGTTTCCAGCACCACACCATTTTTGACCAGAATCCCGTGTTTCGCCCCCAGACCGGAAGCCACGGCGATGGACATCGGCGTAGCCATCCCCAGCGCACACGGACAGGTGATGATCAGAACCGATGTCGCTGCCATCAGCGCGAATTCAAAGTTATCTGACCATATATAGAAAGTAAAGCTCGCTAAAATCAAGGTGACCAGCACAAACCAGGGCACAACGCCGTCAGCCAGGCGCTGAATGGGCGCCTTCGATGACTGCGCCTCTTCTACCAGACGAATGATCTTGGACAATGTCGAATCTTGTGAGGATGCCTGCACCTCAACGACCAATGCACCGCTGCCATTGATCGTGCCGGCCGCAACGCGATCACCTGGCAACTTTCTGACATGCACCGACTCGCCACTCAACATCGACTCATCTACCGAACTGCTGCCCTCGCGCACCAATCCGTCCATAGGAATGTTGCTGCCGGGTTTGACCAATACCAACTCGCCCACCTTAACTGCACGAACCGAGGTAATCTTCTCGTCGCCGTCGCGCAAAAGGATAGCCACTTTGGGCTGCAAATCCATCAGCCGGTTGGTTGCCGACACCGCCTGATGGCGGAACATCCCTTCCAGATAGCGACCGATCAGGATGACAAAGGTCAGATTAGTCACCGTATCAAAATAGACCTGAGTCCCGCCCGTCACAGTCACATAGATTGAAAATGCGTAGGTAACGGATAGTCCCAGCGCAATCGGTAAATCCATGGTCAGCTGAGCGTTGCGCAAACCGCTCCACGCGCCCTTGTAAAACGGGTAACCGGAATACAGCAGTGCAGGTGTCGCCAGTGAAAATGCCATCCACTGGAAGAAATGGACAAACTCACCCCGATCAGCGCCGCTGTAAAGAGCGATCGCAATCAGGTTCAGATTCATCATTGCAAAGCCTGCGAAAAACAGGCGGAACAGTAATGCGCGGTTCACACGTTTCATCGAACCTTCTGCAACCTCCGGATCATAGGGCACGCCGGAATAGCCGATCTTTGACAGTTGAAGGATAAGCGTGGAAAGTTTGACCTGGCGGTTGTCCCATCGAACGTGGAGGCGCTTTCCGGCCAGATTGACGCTGGCGGATAACACGCCCCCGGTTCTCATCATGCTGCGTTCGATCAGCCAGACGCAGGCGGCACAATGAATGCCTTCGACCAGTAAATGCGCATCGCGTATTTCACCCTCGCAATTGACGAATTCCTGTTGAACCTCATCCAGATCGTACATCTCGATGTCGCGTGGCGGCGTAGGAGGAGGGGCTAACAGCGTCCCCTGCGGCGTCCGCTTATAATAGCCTTGCAAACCCGCTTCATAGATCGCCTCACACACCGACTGACAGGCGAAACAACAGAAATCGCGTGGTTTTCCCTCCAGCAGATGCTGGTAGTGTACATCTGCGTCAATCGGCAGACCGCAATGAAAACACCCCGCTTGCGCGAGGTGGACAGCTTCATTCTGTGGCATCAGAATTGGCGCTAAGGCTGTTTAGAGATAGCAACAAAAACTTTTTGTTCCGTATCAAACTGACTGCCATCCCGATCCGTGCTGATAAGCAGATCCCAGTTCCCGGCTCTCGGAAAAAGCAGACTGCCTTCATAATGCCCTGGCGAAATTTCTTTCAGCGTACCCTTAAAGTCGAAAGTCGGATCCCCGGGCCATTGCGCCTTGATCTCCACTTTACTGCCTTGCACCGGACGACCTTCTTTATCATGTAACTCAAAGGTCATCACTGCAGGACTGGCTGTCAAAATGAAACGCGCCTCGTCAGATTTTGCCAGACTGTCATTTGGCAGCCGCTGCGGCGAATTCAGGCTGGTTCTCCAACCCAGCGTTGAGCGCTCCGCCTGTTGCTGCACCCATTTCGCATCATATTTATTGTGTTTCAAGACACTGTAGTCATCATCCAGCACACGCACCGGATGACTCAGCACATTCCACACAAATCGCGCATTGATCAACACACCGGACAGCACAATGATCACCAAACCCAATACCCATGGATTGCGCCAGCCTTGCTTGTTTTTTTGAGAAATCATCATCATCCTTTCGAAAAAATTTGCTGTCGGGATGAATCCCGACCCGCCACGCTTACCTGCACGCCGTATTCCGCACTTCCTAGCGCTTAGGTCCGTTAAATACCGTGCTGTATTCAGCAGCCATAGCCGGATTATCAACGTTCTCTACACGGAACTCAACTTTCGTTGCTTCTTCCAGCACATTTTCTCCCGGTGCCTTGACGAATACCGTAAATCCGGCGGCCTTACCGTGATGAACCAGCTGAGTCTTATCTGCATCAACGATAATTTGCCCTTTCACACCACCTTCAGCGCTGACCTTGACATTCAGATCCTTATCCGTCTTATTCAATACCTTGAACGTGTATTTGTTCTGAATCGAACCATCACTCATGCGCACGAACAGCGGCTGGCGCTCAGGGGCAACGCGCAACGTCAGCGAACCTAAATGGGCCAGTCCGTAGATGATTCCGCCCAACGCCAATATAATGATGCCGATATACACCCAGGTGCGCGGGTGTTGATAAAGCTTATGGACCGGACGACCTTCGAGTTCATCGAGCGATGCGTAACGTATCAATCCGCGCGGACGGCCGATCTTGTCCATCACCGAGTCACAAGCATCCAGACACAAGCCGCAGGTAATGCAACCCAACTGCTGACCGTCGCGTATGTCCACCCCGGTCGGGCACACCTGAACGCACTGGAAACAATCGATGCAATCGCCTTGCTGCTCTACAACCTTACCTGCATGGCGCAACTTGCCGCGCGGTTCACCGCGCAGCAGGTCGTAGGCCGGCAATATCGTCTGAGAATCAGCCATCACCGCCTGAATACGAGCATACGGACACAGCCACAAACATGCCTGTTCACGCATAAAGCCGGCAAGCACATACGTGCCCACGGTAAACGCCGCCAAGGTGACCATTTCCATCATGGAAAGATGGAAACTCGTCAGATCATGCCAGTAAACGAAGGCGTCTTCAAACCAGATGGTAAAGCTGATCCCCGTAAAAACTGAAATTACAATCCAGATCAAATGCTTAGTCGCTTTCAGCCTGAATTTTTCTGCGCTCATCGGCGCTGCGTCCAGCTTGTGGCGCTTGTTTGGATTGCCTTCGATTTTCTCTTCTATCCAGGTAAACAGATCAACCCAGGATGTCTGAAAACAGAAATAACCGCAAAATACGCGCGACGCAACTGAAGTGACCGCAAACAAGGTCATCGCCAGCAGCAGCAGCAGCAAGGACACCATCCAGATATCCTGCGGCAGGATGGTCAAATTGAAGAAATGAAATTGGCGATTGTTGACATCAAGCAACAAGGCCTGTTTGCCGTTCCAGCGCAGATAAGCGCCGAAGAAAAAAATCAGCCAGAATGATTCAGTGATGTATTTAAGTGTACGAAAACGACCAGGCGCTCGTTTTGCGTGTATGGTTTTGTCACCTAAATTGGTCGTCCATTCAATATGTTCATTGTAGATGCCCGTAACACTGCCGACCTCTGCACCGGTCTTTTTTACTGGTTCACTCATTCTCTACTCCTAAAGTCTTTTACATCCGACCATACCGGATGCTTATTATAAAGAAAGCTCAGGTTGAACTCTTCATCTTCTGAAGAGTTCAATCGGAGTTTTCCTGCAGCAATGAAAAAAGGAGGAAGCCAGGCCTCCCCCCCTTTAAAAACTTCCAGACTACTTTTCGCCGGACTTCTTGGTTAAAGCATTCTTGAACAACCAGATCAACGCAAAGATCAACGCAGCGAATGCGCCCGCTGTTGCGATCATCAAGGCCCAGTATACAAAGTCGTGGTGCATATCTATTTTCCTTTCATAAAACCTGCACGGTGATTAGCCGTGCAGGAAAACGGAGATTTACTTGGCTTCAGGTGCAGGTGCCGCTTCAGCTGGTGCAGCTACTGGTGCTGCTGCAACATCTTCCTTCTGACCGCCACCGAACTTGTACACGTAAACAGCCAGTTTCTTGATTGCAGTTTCATCAAGCTTGCTGACTACATGACCTTGCTCATCCTTTTTCAGCCAGACAGGCATGATCGCTACACGTGCATTTGCATCACCGGAGTTAACGCCGTAAGTAATGGTCTGCTTGATACCTTCCAACGATCCGTCAAAACGCCAGATCTTGTCGGTCAGATTAGCTGAACCCATGGCTTGAATACCCTTGGCATCAGCGCCGTGGCAAGCGGTACAATCGCTTTCCGCAAACACTTTCTTACCGGCAGCAACAGCAGCATCGCCATCAGCAGCAGCTTTTCCTGCATCGCTCATCGCCTTGACATACTTCGCCACGTCGTCGATTTGCTGCGCAGTCAAACTGTCCTTGTGAGCAACCATCATACCTTGACGACCGTTTGCGATCGTTTCGTACAGGGTGTCGATTTTGCCGCCATACAACCAGTCATCATCAAGCAGAACCGGTGCCATCAGACCTTGTTCGCGAACTGCGAACTTGCCAGCCTGAATAGTACCAACACCGTTTTGACCATGGCAGGCCGCACAGTTATCACTGAACAGCACCTTACCGGAACGTGTCACGTACTCAGACAATTTGTCATCAGCCAGAATAGCAGCCGGTGTCATTGTCTTGATTTTGTCTTCATACGGTTGACGCACAGCATCCAGTTCAGCCTGATCGGCAGCCAACTCTTTGATAGCAGTCCACTGACCAGAACCTGGCAAACCAAAGCCTTTGAAGTACGTACCATTGATTGCCAATGGGATAGCCGGATACATGATCCAGTAAATTACTACCCAAAGCGCACTGGCAGTCAGACCAAGCATCCACCATTTCGGCGGCTGATTGATGTAATCCGCCAAATCATCATCCCATAAATGCCCCGTGGTAGGCACACCACCAGCGGAGTTGTGATTATCACTCATTTTTTATCTCCTGAATTGTTGTACTCGCCCTCTTCCCGCAGAGCCATATCGCTCTGCGAGTCGAATGCATCCTTGTTCTTAGGATTGAACACCATCACATAGACTGCGACCATGGCGACAAAGGCGGCTACGGTGAAAAATACGCCTTGCCAGTCGTTAGTCGTCATGGCCGACCAGTCCGTGTGCAGGTAGTCCATCAGTTTAGTCACGGTAGTTGACACCTTCCTCAAACTTCACGTGATTACCCAAGGATTGCAGGTAAGCGATCACTCCGTCCATTTCTGTCTTGCCTTCGAGTTCTGCCGCTGCGCCTGCGATGTAGGCGTCAGTGTAAATCGTCTTAGGAACAGGATTGAACGGCATCTTGGTCATTACTTCCAGTGTCTTGACAGTCTTGACCTTATCGATCGGGTTCTTGTCCAGGAAGAAGAAGTTAGGCATGACAGATTCAGGAACCACGTCACGCGGATACTTCAGATGCTTGCGATGCCATTCGTCGGAGTACTTACCACCTACGCGAGCGATATCCGGACCGGTACGCTTGGAACCCCATTGGTAGGTATGGTCGTACATCGACTCTTCAGCGATTGAGTAGTGACCATAACGATCCTTCTCATCGCGGAACGGACGAATCATCTGCGAGTGGCACAAGAAACAACCTTCGCGGATGTAAACCTGACGGCCTGCTGTTTCCAGCGCGGTGTAAGGACGAACGCCGTCACCTGGCTGCCAGTCAGCCAAAGTCTTGTGAGCCGAGGTAGTTGGATTCCAGACAATCTTGTCCATAGGAATCGCATTACCTTGCAAGTCTTTGTGTGACGTGCCGTTACAGGTTGGATCGTTTTGGCACATACCCGTGTTTGGCAGGTAGAACAAAGGCACAATTTCCACAATACCGCCCACCGCGACTGCAATTGCGGTCAGGACGAACATCAGGAGTGTACTGCGCTCGATACTGTCCTGAAACTTGGTTGAATAAATCTTATCGTGATCAGACATGTTTTCTCTCCCCTTATGCTTTAGCTGCGACAGCATTTACGCCGCGAACAGCGCCAGCCTGACGAACAGTCATCACCACGTTGAACAGCATGATCCACGTGCCCAGATTGAAGATCGCACCGCCAACAGCACGCATTACATAGTAAGGGTGCATAGCAGATACAGATTCAACAAAGGTGTAGGTCAATGTGCCGAACTCGTCGTAATCACGCCACATGAGACCCTGCATAATGCCGGATACCCACATTGCAACAACATAAGTTGTCGCGCCGATCAGAGCAACCCAGAAATGCACGTTCACGAGCTTGTCAGAATACATTTCGGTATTCCACAATTTCTTGACCATGTGGTAAATCGCACCGAAGGAAATCATCGACATCCAGCCCAGAGCGCCGGCGTGCACGTGACCAACTGTCCAGTCAGTGTAATGTGACAATGCATTTACAGACTTGATCGCCATTACAGGACCGTCGAATGTAGACATCGCATAGAACGCCATCGCTGTTACCAGGAAACGCAGGATGTAGTCAGTACGCAGCTTGTCCCATGCACCGGACAAAGTCATCATACCGTTCATCGCACCGCCCCATGAAGGGATGATCATCGCCAGAGAAACCGCTGCACCCAGAGAACCGGTCCAGTCAGGCAACGCTGTGTATTGCAGATGGTGAGCACCGAGCCATACGTAACCGAAAGTCAGTGTCCAGAAGTGCAGAACAGACAAACGATACGAGAACACCGGGCGACCGGATTGCTTAGGGATGAAGTAGTACATGATACCGAGGAAACCGCCGGTCAGATAGAAACCAACCGCGTTATGACCCCACCACCATTGAATCATCGCATCCTGAACGCCAGAATAGATGGAATACGAAGTAGCCCAATCCACTGGAATTGCCAAGCTGTTAACCACGTGCAGGTAAGTGATCATGACGATCATACCCATCGTGAACCAGTTTGACACGTAGATGTGTGAAGTCTTACGGATACCGATCGTCATGATGTAGTTGAAACCGTATGACAGCCAAACCACAGCAATCATAATGTCAACCCACCAAGGCAACTCAGCGTATTCCTTACCTTCAGACAAACCCAGCGGCAAAGTGATCACTGCCAGAACGATGATCAGATTCCAACCGTAGAACGTAAACCAGGCCAGGGAGTTACTCCACAGCTTGGTTGCGCCCGTGCGTTGCACGATATAAAAGCCGGTTGCCATCAACATACAGCCACCAAACGCAAAAATCACTGCATTTGTATGCAGTGGACGCAGACGCCCGAATGTAATTTCAGGAATGTCAAAGTTTAAAAATGGAAACGCCAATTCCGATGCGACATACACACCGATCAACGTTCCCACAACTGCATAGATAACAGCCGCGATGGTAAACCATCTGACTACATCCATATCGTACTTTACCGGTGTCGCTTGAGTAGCTTCCACAGTATCTCCTCCCAAGAGCAAAGTTAAAAAATAATGCGTTATTTGCTTCGTAAAAAACTGAACAATTAACGCATCTCTTCTTACAGCTTAAAAAAGCTGCGCAATCATGGCACATCCACAAGGTTCAAGTAAAGTAAATTGCGACAAACTGACGCGCATTACCCCCCATTCTACTCGGGCTTTACCAGCAATTGCATGGCCGCATACTAAACGATGTATCGTGATTTTGCTTGATGTAAATCAATTGACGCATGAAACAGCAGCACAATTCAGGACAAATTACGATGAGCAAACCCTGAAAATAGGTAGGCATATTCACTGACTGTGCGTATAGTGCCAAATTCCTGGGGGTTTTCTGTGTAGCCCTCTGATTTGCCTTACTAAATATAACGAGTGAATGATGACTTCCTTTCGCACTGTTGCACTCTTGCTGCTGTGTTTTGCGAGTGAAGCCAGCGCCAATATTGTCAATGTAGATTTCGGCCTGGCTCAGAATTTCAACCTGTTTGCCATTAATAATTTCACCAGCAGCGCAAACGACGTGGAAGGCGCGGTGGCTGTCGGTGGCAATATGAACGTCTTTAACTACTCGATAAACGCACTGAACACACCCGGCTATGCTGGTGATGCGCTGGTGGTTAACGGCAACCTTAATTTTGTAAACGGCGCCATCGGCCTGGGCAACGCGTATGTCGGAGGAACGGTATCTACCTCGGGTCTCGGATTTTCCGGCAGCTTCCAAACCGGCGCAGCTCCATTTTCTTTTGCACAAACCGCTAACGTACTCTATCAACAGTCGGCCATGCTGGCAGGACTGACCGCCAATGGCATAGCCAACTTCAATCCCTGGGGCGGCGTGACATTCACAGGCGACGGCACCAACAACACGCAGATATTCAACGTCGCCGGCAATGATTTGCTGGGCATTAACTCCCTCTCGCTCTCTAACATGCTGGCAGGTCAATCCGTGATATTTAACGTCAGCGGAAGCGTCTCAGGCTTTAACGCGGCAGGACTGAACACGCAAGGCTACAACGTGCTGTTTAATTTCGATCAGGCCACCCAACTTGCATTTAACGGCGTGGGTGTGTTTGGCAGCGTTCTGGCGCCATACGCAACGGTTACCGGAACAAGCGGCCAGATCAACGGAAATGTGTTTGTAAACAACTGGCTTGCCGGAATTCAGGTAAATCATTCCGGCATTTTTACCGGCGCCACTGTCGATGTAACCAGCGCTGTTCCGGAACCCGGCACCCTGGCACTGCTATTTCCTACCCTGGGATTCCTGGCACTGCGAAGACGCACCGCGAAATAATCTTCCTCTCGCACAGTTACGGGAAAGCGTTAAAGGAAACGGAGAAGTGGGATTGTTCGGTGGTCGCATTGCGTCTGCGGCCACCTCATCCCTCGTTTTACTCGGGACCGCGCGTTGCGCGTCCTGCGTCGCCCTCCCATTGGTCGGACTCCTGGTCGAACCCAAGTGGGTTCTCACCCACCCTATCCGCCAATGAAAAAGCCCCTGATCGGGGCTTTGTCAATTCGATGGCGGAGAGGGTGGGATTCGAACCCACGGTAGGCATATACCTACGCCTGATTTCGAGTCAGGTACATTCGACCACTCTGCCACCTCTCCGGGGTGCGAATTCTACCAGTAACTGGCAATTTGGTGCAGAATGTTGTCATGCGCAGACATATTATTATTGTCAGATTGTTTCAACTCGGCATTTTTCTGTCGCTGATGCTGTTCGGCTATACCCATCTGCACAAACCATTAGCCTCCTGGAGAAGCGAAGCGTTAGTCGTTGTTATTGCACAGGATTCAACGCTTTCGGATGAAGAGTTTTCCAAACAACTGGCTCAGCAGTTCGCCGAGCATTTATCCATCCCGCTAAAAATTATTCTGGTTCCCGCAGAGCAACTCGAAACCACGCTGCGCCAGCATCGGGCACATTTTTCGGCTTCAGGCTTCCGGCTGGATCAAAAAAACAGCGGCCTGCTTTTAGGGCCGGGCTACTTAACGGCAGTCCAGCAAGTTGCCTTCAATCAGAATCAGGACGCACCCCGCCATTTAAACGATTTGGCGGGTAAACGCATCGCCGTGATCGCCGGGTCTAATCATGAAAAGGCGCTGATTGCGCTCAAAGAACAAATACCCGAATTAAAATGGGAGTCACGCAGCACTGAAACAGTTGAAGACTTGCTCAAGGAAGTCGCGCAAGGCAGTCTGGACTATACCATTGCCAATCACGAGCAGATTTCGCAAATGCTCAACTACTATGAGAACCTGGCCGTTGCATTTGATATCGGAAAATCTTCCAAGCTGGCCTGGGCTTTCCCCAGCGATGCGGACAATGATTTGATTACGGAGACCGAACAGTTCTTTGCGGAAATCACCAAAAATGGTGAATTAAACAAACTGCTGGATCGTTACTATGGGCATAACGACAGACTTGCGCCGTTGGATGCAGCCGCATTTATCGAGCAAACGAGTAAAATCTTGCCGAAGTATCGTGCGTTATTCGAAAAAGCGGGCAAAACAATCAACGAGGACTGGCGGCTGATTGCGGCCATGGCCTATCAGGAATCACGGTGGGACCCGCTGGCCACTTCATTTACTAACGTGCGCGGCATGATGATGCTGACTGAAGCGACTGCTGATCAGATGAAAGTAACCAATCGGCTCGATTCCCGCGAAAGCATCATGGCTGGCGCAAAGTATCTGGAGCTGATCAAAAGTCAATTGCCACCGCAAGTCGAAGAACCCGAGCGTACCTGGATGGCTTTATCCGCCTACAATCAGGGACAGGGCCATCTTGAGGATGCACGCGTTCTGACGCAAAGGAAAGGCGGCAATGCCAACACCTGGGTCGATGTTAAAAAATGGCTGCCTTCGCTGAACAATCCCGTTTATTTTGAAAAGCTTAAACACGGTTATGCGCGCGGGGGCGAAGCCGTGATCTTCGTCGAAAATATCCGCGCCTACTACGACATGCTATCCAGACTCACCGGCGAGGCGGCTAACGCAGCGCCACACGATTACCAGCTTGTCAGCACACGCGACAAACCCGCCTTTTCTTTACGCATGCCACACAAAGCCAAAGCGCTTCCGGGCAATGAATCGACTGCATCAGCCTACTCGCTGTCCAAATAGATCGGTTTTCAGCCCGCTCGCAGAACATCCAGACCGCCCATATAAGGCCGCAGCACTTCAGGTATAACAATGCGGCCATCGGCTTGCTGATAGTTTTAGCTGCGGGCTAGCTCAACTTTTTGTTTACGCTGAAACAATCAACCTGCACTTAACACTTTCATTCCCCCCATATATGGCTGTAATATTTCAGGGATTGCTATACTTCCGTCTGAAAGTTGATTGTTTTCCAAGATAGCCACCAGCGTACGCCCGACAGCCAGCCCCGAACCATTCAGGGTATGCAGCAGCTCAGGCTTGCCGGCAGCATTTCTGAAACGTGCCTGTAAGCGGCGCGCCTGAAACGCCTCGAAATTGCTGCACGAGGAAATTTCACGATAGGTATTCTGCGCCGGCAACCAGACTTCGATGTCGTAAGTCGTGGCGGAAGAAAAACCGATATCGCCGGTACACAACCTGACCACGCGATAGTGCAGTCCCAGTTTTTGCAGAATCGTCTCGGCGTGACCCAGCAGCAACTCCAGCGCCGCGTAAGAATTTTCAGGCTGCACCATTTGCACCAGTTCCACTTTTTCAAACTGATGCTGGCGTATCAGGCCGCGCGTATCGCGCCCGGCAGAGCCTGCCTCCGAACGGAAACACGGCGTGTGCGCGACGTATTTGAGCGGCAACTGCTCCAGAGGGACAATTTCATCGCGCACCATGTTGGTCACCGGCACTTCGGCGGTCGGAATCAGATAGAAATTCTGCTCGCCTTCTTCACCCATCTGGCGCGGCACACGGAACAAGTCCTCTTCAAACTTCGGCAGTTGCCCGGTACCGCGCATCGAATCCGCGTTCACCAGATAAGGCACATACACCTCGGTGTAGCCGTGTTGATCGGTATGCGTATCGAGCATGAACTGCGCCAGCGCCCGGTGCAGTCGCGCCACCCCCCCCTTCAGCACCGAGAAGCGCGCACCAGAAATCTTGGCCGCCGTCTCGAAATCCAGTCCGCCCAAATTCTCGCCCAATTCCACGTGATCCTTCACTGCGAAACCAAACTGCGGAATACTGCCGACGCGACGCACTTCGATATTGTCCGTTTCAGACTTGCCGACCGGCACGCTGTCATGCGGCATGTTCGGCAAGCCTTCCAGCATCGCTTGCAATTCTGATTGCAATTCAATAAGTTGCACTTCGACCTGTTTCAACTCTTCGCCAACCAGCGCCACCTCCGCCATGATGGTCGTGGTATCTTCGCCGCGAGACTTGGCCTGACCGATCAGTTTTGACGAACTGTTGCGCTTCGATTGCAATTCCTGAGTGCGCATCTGAATGGACTTGCGCGCAGCTTCCAGTTCGCCAAAACGTACTGTATCCAGCACAAAACCGCGTGTCGCCAAGCGTGCTGCAACACCGTCCAAATCACTACGCAAAACCTGAATATCTAACATATTGTCTATCCTTATTTATTTTTGACTGCCGCGTCTAATTCACGCAGGCGGGCTAATTTTTCTGCAATTTTGCCTTCCAACCCGCGCTCGGTGGGTTGGTAAAAATTCACGTCGGGCATACCGTCGGGGAAATAATTCTCGCCTGCAGCATAGCCACCCGCCTCGTTATGCGCGTAGCGATAGTCGCGTCCGTAATCGAGTTGCTTCATCAATTTGGTCGGCGCATTGCGTAAATGCAACGGCACTTCACGCGAACCATCCTGAGCCACGAAGGCGCGGGCGGCATTATACGCGACATATCCGGCATTGGATTTAGGCGCGCAAGCCAGATACAACACGGCTTGCGCCAGCGCCAACTCGCCTTCCGGAGAGCCTAAACGCTCATAAGTTTGCGCCGCATCGTTGGCTAATTGAATCGCACGCGGGTCTGCCAGACCGATATCTTCCCACGCCATACGCACAATGCGCCGCGCCATATAGCGCGCATCTGCACCGCCATCGAGCATACGCACCAGCCAATACAACGCGGCATCCGGATTCGAGCCGCGCACCGATTTGTGCAGCGCCGAAATCTGGTCATAGAACGCTTCACCGCCCTTGTCGAAACGGCGCAAATTTTGCGCCAGCGTGTTATCGAGAAAAGCGCTGTCAATATGGCTGACTTCAGCTGTTGCAGCCGCTGTTTGCAATTGTTCCAGCACATTCAGCAAGCGCCGTGCATCGCCGTCGGCATAACCGATAACACGTTCACGCGCATCATCCGCGAAGCTCAAACCGGGTAAGGCAACTTGCTGCGCACGCTCAAATAATTGGCCCAATTCTTCCTCAGACAAGGCATGCAGCACATAAACCTGAGCGCGCGACAGCAGCGCGTTGTTCACTTCGAACGAAGGGTTTTCGGTGGTTGCACCGACAAAGGTCACCAGCCCCTGCTCGACGAACGGCAAAAATGCATCCTGCTGCGATTTGTTGAAGCGGTGTACTTCGTCCACGAACAAAATGGTATGGCGGCCGTGTTGCTGCAACACGCGCTGCGCCTCGGCAATCGCTTCACGGATGTCTTTCACACCCGATAACACGGCGGACAGCGGCATAAACTCGGCATCGAAGGCCGACGCCATCAGGCGCGCCAGCGTGGTCTTGCCCACACCCGGCGGGCCCCACAAAATCATCGAATGCAGGCGACCGGACTGGAACGCCAAGCGCAGCGGACGCCCCTCACCCAACAGATGCGATTGGCCGATCACCTCGTCGATGTGTGTGGGCCGCAGGCGTTCGGCCAAAGGCGCTGCGGCAACGGGACTGTCGAAAAGAGAATCGCTATACATTTATATTAATAATCAATCACTTACAATATCAGCGCCAGCGGGCGGGGTGAATTGAAATTGCTGGGCGGGCAATTTCGGGTTGCGTTGCATAGAGGAGAAGCGCAGTACCGTCTTATGGCCAAACGTATCGCCAAGCTCCATGGCGACCAGTCCTGCCTCTGCATCAAAGCCCATATAAACCGCTTCAAAACTGCTGTCCTGGCCTTTGGGTTTCGCTTGCAGCCATTCGAGGCCGTCGCGGTTACCTGCCTCCTTGAGCACAAAACCACGCTCAATCTCATTGCTGCCAGCCAGCAGCGCAGCCGGACTGCTGCCCAGTGCCGCATCCAGTTTCTTAACCGTCACCTGATTCAGATCCTTGTCATACAGCCAGAATTTCACGCCGTCGCCTACGATGATTTGCTCATACGGTTTCTGGTAGGTCCAGCGGAATTTGCCGGGACGCTGAAACTGCATCACGCCGGAAGCGCTCTGCATGCGTTTGCCATTCTGGTCCTGCACCACCTGAGTAAAATTTGCCTGCGCGGAATGCGTGGCGGCGATAAAGGCTTTCAGCTTATCCACCGCACCGGCCTGCGCCGCTGTCGTACACATGAAAATTGATAGGCCGATTAAGAATTTGTTAAGCACACTGTTTACCTGTAATTATAAAAGTGAAGGGAGAAGGGAGAAGGGAGAAAACCGCCCCCTTCCCCCTTTACTCTTCCCCCTTCCCGGCTTTACCCTTCCCTGCTTGGAGCGATCACTTCACGGTTGCCGTTGCTCTGCATTGCAGTCACGATGCCGGCGGCTTCCATTTGCTCGACCAGACGTGCGGCGCGGTTGTAGCCGATGCGCAAATTGCGCTGCACCAGCGATATCGACGCCCGACGGGACTTGACCACGATCTCCACCGCCTGATCGTACAAAGGGTCCGCTTCCGCATCCAGCGTCGGCGACACGCCGCCATCATCACCTGAATCTTCCAGCGAATTGAGCATTCCGTCGATATATTCCGGCGCAGCCTGCGCCTTCAGATACTCGGTAATCCGGTGCACTTCCTGATCTGAGACGAACGCGCCGTGCACACGCTGCGGATAGCCGGTTCCGGGCGGCAGATACAGCATATCGCCCTGTCCCAGCAAGGCTTCCGCGCCCATCTGATCCAGGATGGTACGGGAATCGATCTTGGATGACACCTGGAATGCCACGCGCGTCGGCACGTTGGCCTTGATCAGGCCGGTGATCACGTCCACCGAGGGGCGCTGGGTCGCCAGCACTAAATGGATGCCGGAGGCGCGCGCCTTTTGTGCCAGACGCGCAATCAGCTCTTCGATTTTCTTGCCGACCACCATCATCAGATCGGCCAGTTCGTCGATGAACACCACGATCAGCGGCATTTCGGCTAGCGCTTCAGGATCGTCCGGGGTCAGCGAAAACGGATTGGTCAGCGGTTTGTCTGCCTTGATGGCGTCTCGATGCTTCTGGTTGAAACCGGCAATATTGCGCACGCCAAAGTGCGACATCAGGCGATAACGCCTGTCCATTTCCTGCACGCACCAGTTAAGGCCCGACGCCGCCTGACGCATATCGGTCACTACCGGGCAGAGCAGATGAGGAATACCTTCATACACCGACAATTCCAGCATCTTCGGATCGATCAGCAACATGCGTACCTGTTGCGGCGTTGCCTTGTAGAGTATGCTCAAAATCATCGCATTGATCCCGACCGATTTGCCGGAACCGGTCGTTCCCGCCACCAGCACATGCGGCATCTTGGCCAGATCCGCCACCACCGGCTTGCCGGCGATATCCTTGCCCATCGCGATGGTCAGCATAGAATGCATGTCTGCATACACTTGAGAACTCAGGATTTCCGACAGCTGCACCATCTGCCGGCGTGCATTAGGCAACTCCAGCGCCATATAGGTCTTGCCGGGGATGGTCTCAACCAGACGGATGCTCACCACCGACAGCGCACGCGCCAGATCACGCACCAGATTGGTAATCTGACTGCCCTTCACCCCGACCGCCGGTTCAATTTCGTAGCGGGTAATCACCGGACCCGGATAAGCCGCCACCACTTTCACGGACACACCGAAATCCTGCAACTTGCGTTCAATCAGGCGCGAGGTGAATTCCAGCGTATCGGCGGAAACAGTTTCAACCTGATGTGTCGCAGGATCCAGTAAATGCAGCGGTGGCAGCGGTGAGTCGGGCATATCGTCAAACAGTGTGATCTGTTTTTCTTCGCTGACACGCGCAGATTTGACCACCTCCATATCAGGTCTTTCGATATGAATCGGCTGATGCACTTCGACACGCTTCTTTTCAACCTCAACGACCGCACTGCGCTGGCTGGTTGCCTGAACACCGATGCGCTTGTCCTGGCGTGTCTGCCAGAAATTTTGTATCCAGCAAAAAATAGCTTCCAGTTGCGCACCCAGCCAGTCCATGAAACGCAGCCACGACAGACCGCTGAACACGCTGAAACTGCTGGTCATCAGCGCCAGCAATAACAAGGTTGCACCGGTGAAGCCCAGAAAGCGCGTCAACTCATCGCCGATCAGCAGGCCGAACATGCCGCCGGGTGCTAACGGCAAGGAGATTTTAAGCGTATGCAGGCGGATCGCTTCAAGCGCGCTGCTGGAAAACAACAACAAACCGAAACCGATGACAGAAACCCACAGCGTGCGTTTGCAGAAAACACTGTCTACACGCAGCCTGCGATAGCCTGCCCATACTTGTTGCAGCATGAACAACACCAGCCACCATGCCGAAACGCCGAACAAATAAAACAACAGGTCGGATAAATACGCGCCAAAAATACCGGTTGGGTTGTAAATCTGTGTGCCGGCTGTGCTGTGCGACCAGGCCGAATCAGCGGGGTTGTAACCATACAGCGCCACCGTAAAATACACCGCCAACGCGGCCAGCAGCAGCCAGCGCGATTCGCGCAACAAACTGAACAGCTTATTTCCCGGCAAATCGCGACCCGCTTCAGCCATAAGGCACTCCGACCAGACCCAAATGCTCGGCTGCGCGAACCGCCTCCAGGCGGCTGTTCACTTTCAGTGTCTGATACACCGCAGCCACATGGATTTTAACGGTTCCTTCGGCAAGATGAATGTGTGATGCAATTTCCTTGTTGCTCATCCCGGCGCACAGATGCTGCAGCACTTCCATCTGGCGCGGCGTCAGGCCATAACCGTTGGTATGCAAACTGCGTTTGTCCGCAGCTTCAGCAACAGGCTGGCGTAAAATTTCCGGCGGCAGATACACGCCACCTGACAGCACCAACTTCAGCGCATCCAGCATAGTCTGCGCACTCGAACTCTTGCTGATAAAACCTGCAGCTCCGTAATTCATTGCCTTTTCCATGTTGGCCAACGCCTCCTCACCCGACACCACCACCACCGGAAGTTGCGGATACCGCTGATGAAAATAGCTGACCGATTTCGGCCCGTCGCTGCCCGGCATATGTAAATCCAGCAGCACCAGATCCAGATCCGGATGTTGTCCGGCGATTTTTAAACAATCCTGAAAATTATCTGTTTCCAGTATATCCAGCATGCCGGACAGCTGTTGCAATACATAGCGCATTCCGTCGCGAAACAGTGCGTGATCATCTGCCAACAAAATCTTCATACTTTCCCCCCGGATAAGTAACCTTGTCCATACTAGTTCTAATCATAACATCCGGCAGGCAGAAACTACGGAACTGAAAACCTGGCACCTAGGATTTCCCCAGCGCCAGCAGCAAACGAATATCCTGTTCCAGCCAGTCGGTGCGCTGCCCGTAAGGCGAGAGCAGACGCACATGTCCGTTCGTGTCGATCAGAAACGTGCCGGCACTGTGATCCACATTGTAGCCGGTGGTGGTCGGCTGCTTTTGGTAGGCCACGTTGAAGGCTTTGGCGACTTGAACGGTGTTATTCATATCGCCGTACAGCCCCAAAAAAGCAGGATGAAAGGCCGGAACATACCGCGCCAGCAATGCCTGCGTATCACGCTCCGGATCAACGGTGACAAACAACACTTGCACACGCTCCGCATCTTTTCCCAGTCGGCCCATCACCTGCGCCAGATCAGCCATCGTGGTCGGGCAGACATCGGGACAATGCGTATAGCCAAAAAACAACACCACGACCTTGCCGCGAAAGTCGGCAAGCGTGCGCGGCGTGCCGTTGTGATCGGTCAACTTGAAATCAGCCCCGGCAAACCGGGCTCCGACTTCACTTGCGTGAAACGGCGACGGCAGCTTCGGCCCCTCGCAGGCGGATATAAAAAATATCAACATAATCAATATACTACGCAGAAACATGGCAACTCCCCGTCCAGCCGTTGATGTAGAACGTATAGCCGACCTTAATCAGACCATACACCCCGAAGCACACCACCAGCAAACCGGCAACCCTGCGCACATACGGCGATTGCACCCAACGTTTCAGGCTTTCCCAAAACAGACCGATCGCAAGCAGATTCGGCAGCGTTCCCAGGCCGAACGCCAGCATCACCAGCGCACCGCTTTTCGCATGTCCGCTGGCCAAAGCGGTGATCAGCACGCTATACACCAGACCGCAAGGCAGCCAGGATGCGTTGCCACAATCGCTTACCTAAAGTTTCGATGCGCCGCACGAACCCCCATATTCCGGCCAGATACAGACCCAATGCAATCAGCATCAGACTGGACAAGGCGAACAACAGGTGCTGTACGGGTACGACATCGCGCAGCAGCATACCCGCCTGCCCCACTGAGCCTGCCAGTGCGCCTGCCAGCGTGTAGCTCGCCACGCGTCCGCTGTTGTAAGCCAGATGATATGGCCAACGCGCACCCCGCTCAGGTAATTGCGTGGTGAGAATGCCGACCAGACTGCCGCACATACCGAGGCAATGCACGCCGCTCAACAGCCCGACGAAGAATATAGCGACAATACTGAATTCAGTCATAAAATAATAGTTTACGGTTTTGAGTTTAACGACCCAACAGGGCAAAATCCAGATATTGAACGATGTCCTTCGCATCCGGCGGCGTCTGACAATGCGGCACTACGCCCAGCAACGGCGCAGTCAGACGCAGCTTTAAGGCATCGATATTTTCATTCAGCATCTTCATTTCGCCATCCACGCAGTTCGCCACCCATCCGGCCAGCTTCAAACCACTGGCAGCAATCGCTCTCTGCGTCAGCAGCGCGTGATTCAGGCAACCCAGCCGCATTCCGACCACCAGAATAACCGGCAGTTTCAGCAGTCGGGCCAAATCAGCGCCGTCCTGATCATCATTCAACGGCACGCAAAAGCCGCCCGCACCCTCAACGATCACGCTGTCCGCCAGCGTTGCCAGTTCGCGAAAGGATTCCACGATCCGCTCCAGATTGATCCTGACGCCGGCAAACTTCGCGGCCAGATGGGGCGCCACTTCCTGCACAAAACAATACGGATTGACCTGCCCGTACGTTGCCTGAATATTGCCCGCCGCACGCAAACGCAGTGCGTCTTCGTTGTGATCCTCATAAAACCAAGCCGCCGTGCCCGCAAGGGGTACGTCCGGGGTGTCCCCGTTGCTGCGCAACGACCCTCCCGCCGCTACCGGTTTGAATCCTGCCATTCGACAGCCCTGAGCCGCAAAGCCATGCAGCAGCGCGCAACTGATCAGCGTCTTGCCGACATTGGTATCCGTGCCGGTCACAAAGTAACTCATCTGATTTTAAACGATGTCTTGATAATCGCCGTTCCGTCGCGAGTGACTCTGGGCGCAGGTTTCCAGGCGTGGCCATACACCACTTCATAAGTCGCAGGCAACTTACCGTCGCGCCGCAGTTTTTCGTAATTTTCCAGCAAACGCGCAAAGGCGTTTTTGCCCATCAGCCCCTGACCGCGTCCTGCGGTCGCGTTGTGCGCGCCGATCGCCTTCAGATCCTGCAGCACGCCGCGCACATCATTGTATGTCAGCGTCAGATATTCCATGTCCATCACCGGCTCGGCGAATCCTGCCTGCACCAGCATGTCGCCGATATCGTGCATATCGGCAAAACGGTTCAGATGACTGTGTTCGTCCACACCCTTGAACGCCTGCCGCAATTCCTTCAGAGTATCCGGGCCGAAGGTGCTGAACATCAGCAAACCTTCGGCTTTCAAGACGCGATGCAATTCAACAAAGGTTGCGGGCAAATCGTTGCACCACTGCACGGCCAGATTCGACCAGACCAGTTCAAGGCTGTTCGCCGCCAGTGGCAAGGCTTCCACATCGGCACACACCGGCAACTGCTGCTTGCCGCCGAACAGCTTCTGCCACCAACCTGCGCGGCCATGTGCAGCCTGCAACATACCGATGGCAATATCCAGCGAAATCACCTGCGCATCCGGATATTTCTCCGCCAACTGCCGTCCGCCCCAACCCGTGCCGCTGCCCGCATCCAGCAGGCGCGCAGGTTGCAATTTGACGTATTCCAGACGTTCCAGCATCCGTGTGCAGACTTCACGCTGCAACACCGCCGTCGCATCATAGTTCGTTGCCGCACGGCTGAAAGCGCGGCGCATCATTTTCTTGTCTATTGCGAATTCATTCATG
>JAPLQK010000068.1 GCA_026399735.1 Pseudomonadota bacterium | reverse complement strand
AATCACGGGGTCAGGTCTTTCAATATCACATTTCATAAGCTAAAATCCCTGCATGGCCAGACCGCTCAGAATCGAATATCCAGGTGCGCTGTACCACGTCACGTCACGGGGTAACGGGCGTGCACCCATTTATCTCGACGATGAGGATCGCGAGCAATTTCTCGCCACCTATGCCGAAATGACTTTGCGCATGAATTGGCGATGCCATGCCTATTGCCTGATGGACAACCATTATCATTTGCTGATCGAAACGCCGGAAGGCAATTTATCGAAGGGGATGCGTCAGCTGAACGGCGTTTACACCCAGCGCTTCAACCGGCGGCATGCGCGGACCGGGCATGTGTTTGAAGGGCGTTACAAGGCGATTCTGGTTGAGCGGGACAGCCATCTCAAGGAGTTATGCCGCTATGTGGTGCTGAATCCTGTGCGCGCGGGAATGGTGAAACAGCCCGGGCAATGGCGCTGGAGCAGTTATTCGGCCACACTCGGCGTTGCTGCGAATCCACACTGGCTGGAGAGGGCGTGGCTGCTTGCGCAGTTCGGTGGCGACGCTGCGCAATATGAGAAATTCGTTATGGAAGGCATCGGAATGCCGGGCGTATGGGGCGGGTTACGGCATCAGATTTATCTGGGGGGCGAAAATTTCGTTCAGGACATGCTGCTGCATGCGGCATCAGTTGAGTCCATAGCGGAAGTACCGCAAGATCAAAGGCGTGCACCCGAAACGCTGCAACAGTATGCCGAACGTAATGCCGATCCGAAATGCGCCATGGCGGATGCCTATCTTACAGGGGGTTATACGCTGGCCGAAATTGCCAGATATTTCGGGGTGCATTACACCACGGTCAGCCGGGTGGTCAGAACGCATGAAAAAACCAAGTGACGGCGAAAGACTTGCCCCTGAACCGGCGTATTTCTTAAATATTGCAAATACATGATTATTAACAATATATTTCGTGGCTGCTGCGAACTTTACTTTGAATGTGATAACAAAAGACCTGACCCCGATGTTTGTTTTTCTTTGAATGTGATAACGAAAGACCTGACCCCGATGTTTTGCTGTGACCCCGATGTTTCTTTTCAATGTTTTGTGACCCCGATGTTTTGCTGGCGATGACCCTGTGGTTTGGCATGGGCAGCGAACAAAGCTGCCTGACGGGCACCGGTTGGGCGCGCATTACTCGCCTGACGATGCTGGTGACTGGCGGCGTATTCGTCTATTTTGCGGTGCTGGCCGTCTTGGGTTTCAGGCCGAAGGATTTTTCAAGGCACGCGATCTCTTAGCCGTTATTTTTAATAATATATTGATTTAATTGGTAAATTATTGTTGCTAGATAACTTCTGTCTACTGCTGTAAAATTCGTAACACTATGCCCAGTCCCATCATTACCAAAGAAAGTCACTTCCTCAAGCAGTGGTTGATGCTGGTGAGCGTGCTGCTGGCCTTTGGCGTTTTTATCGCCCAAAATATTTACTCCGAACATGTCCGCATTGATGCGGAGGAGCGCGAGCAATTGCTGGCGCAAACCACGGTCGTTGACCAAAATATGTCGCGCCAATTGGATTCGATCAGCCGGGCCTTGCTGGGTATTCGCAACGACCTGGACGAATGGGCGACGCTTGCGGATGGTGATGAGCGTGCTGCCCAGTATCTCAATGCCTTGGTGGATGCGATGCCGGGGGTACGCACTTTCTCGGTCACCGATGCGCAAGGTGCAGTCACTGCGTCCAATCGCGAACAATTGATCGGGCATAGTTTCCGGCAGTTCGATTATTTTCAGTCGGTTTTGCGAGATCCTCGCTCCGACATGCTTTACGTCAGCAAGCCCTATACCACCTCACTGGGCGTGTATTCGATGAGCGTGTCACGGGCGATCATCGATGCAGACGGCAAGTTTGCCGGTTTGATTTCCGCCACGCTGGCCCCCGCAGAATTTGAGGTGTTGCTGAATTCGGTGCGCTATGCGCCGGACGTGTGGACTTTTCTGGCGCACAGCGATGGTACGGTCTTCATGATGGTGCCGGGGCGGAAAAAGGTACCGGGTACCAATCTGGCACAGCCCGGTACACTCTTTACCCTCCATTCGGATAGCCACCAAACATCCAATGTGTTTGTCGGAATGGTCTATCTGACGGGCGAGCAGCGTATGATTGCCTTGCGCACGGTGCAACCTGCATCCTTGCTGATGGACCGGGCGCTGGTGGTTGCCGTTTCGCGTGATTTGCCGACGATCTTCGCTGCGTGGCGTCATGATGTCTATGTTAAATGTGGACTGATGGGCATATTGATTTTGTTTTCCGTTATGGGCCTGTTTTTATATCAGCGCAGGCAACGCGCATATCTCGCCGAATATCGACATGCCGCAGCCGAGAAAGAAGAGCAGATGCGTAATCAGCATGCCCTGCTGAATGCGATTCAGGAATCGACTTTCCTGATGGAGAAAGATGGCACGGTGCTGCTGATCAATGAAGTCGGGGCGCAACGCCTGAATGTCAATGCGGAGGCGATAATCGGGAAAAATATTTTTGAATTTCTGCCCGAACAATTGGCGCAGTCGCGACGGCAAAAATTTGCGCAGATCGCTCAATGCGGCGTGCCAGGCACGATCGAAGATGTTCGTGCGGGTCAAAATTTTTTGAGTTCTGTTTATCCGGTTCTGGATGCGCAAGGTGAGGTGGCTCGTTTTGCGGTTTATGCGGCAGATGTGACGCAACAGCGCCGCCAACAGGCAATCGATGACATGTTGTCCACGATCAATCAGGAAATTTTGCAAGGTGTGTCGCTGCATGAGATGTTGACTCATATTTGTCAGCGAGTGGCGGTGTTGTTGCAGCTTGAAGTGGTATGGCTGGGACGCCGGGAGCCGGGAGGTGCGATCAGTGTGTTGACTGCGGCGGGGACGGCGATGGATTATGTCGATCAATTGAAACAGAACGGGGTGCGCTGGGATGATACGCCCCAAGGGCGCGGGCCGGTCGGATGTGCGGTTCGCACGGGGCAGATGCAATCGTTCAGGGTGGATGATCCGGCTTTTCAGTATTGGGCAAAGAGTGCAATGGAGCATCATTTGCAATCCACTCTGGCCATACCGCTGGTGATACACAACGAAATTTATGGGGTGTTCACACTGTATTCGAGTAATCCGGTCTTGTTTGATTCGCCTGCACTGATCAGTCAGTTGACCTCCATCGGCAAGCATATCAGCATTGCGCTCGAAGCCGCGACGAATCAGCAACAGATACGTTTGTTGGGTTCGGCACTGGAGGCGGCCGGCAATGGGGTCATGATCACCGATCCTGCAGGAAAGATTCAGTGGGTGAATCAGGCATTTTCAAGATTATGCGGTTACAGCAGCCAGGAATTGTTGGGTCAAACACCGCGAATTTTAAAATCCGGTCAGCAATCGCCGGAATATTATCGGGCATTGTGGGCGGGCATCAGCAAAGGCGAAACCTGGAGCAGCGAAACCGTGGAGCGCGCCCGGGACGGCAGTCTGTACACCGTCTCGCAGACCATTACGCCCATCCTCAATGAGGGTGAAATTACCCATTTCATTGCCATCCACGAAGACATCTCGGCTCAGAAGTTGACGCAGGAGCGCATTGAACATCTGGCGCATTACGATGCCCTGACCGGTCTGCCAAACCGTGCCCTGTTTTATGACCGCTTGCGGCAGGCGCTGGCAGTGGCCAAGCGCAACGATGGCAGTTTGGCGTTGTTATACATGGATCTGGACGGTTTCAAACAGGTGAACGACAGCATGGGTCATCATGTCGGTGACCTGTTGCTGATGGGCGTGGCAGAGCGTCTGACCGGATGTCTGCGCGAGTGTGATACGGTCGCGCGATTGGGTGGAGATGAGTTCACCATCATTGTCAGTGAAACGCATCTGCATGAGGATGTCGCCGGTGTCGCACAGAAAATCATCGAGGCTATTTCTCATCCGTTTGATTTTGAAGGAGAAAAGTTACAGATAGGGATCAGCATCGGTATCGCGCGATATTCGGAGGAGGCCAGTACGGAAGATGAACTGATGCAGCACGCAGATCAGGCGATGTATGAAGCCAAGTCGGCGGGCAAAAACACCTACCGGTTTGGCTCGGTAGACAGGTTGAATCAACGCTGACTTTTCTTGCGAATCTGCGTTCTGTTTGCATTCGCTCAAACAATTATTTGTCGTTCAGCAATCCCTGCTTCGCCGCCACAGGTTTGACTTGCGGGAAATACACCTGCTTCAGGTTGTAGGCCAGATTCGCCGACCAGGTGATTCCGTCGCTGCGCCCCAACTGTTGCCAGTAACTCATGAGGGTTTTATCGTATTGATCGATTGCAGCGGCATAGCCGTTTGAATTGTAGCGTTCATTGTGGCGGAAAGTGCTGATATCCAGACGCGGTTTTAAGGGTGCATCGTTTGCAATGTGACCGATACAAAGCCCGATCAGCGGGAAGGTCAGGGTAGGGAGTCCGAGCAGATCGATCATTGCCTGCGGATCGCGACGGATGCCGCCGATCGGCACAATACCTAAACCCAATGAACGCGCGGCCGTCATCAGAAGACCCAGCGTGATGCCTGCATCGACCGCCGCTACGCCAAAACCTTCCATGCTTTCGTGGATGATTTGTTTTTGCCCTGCGTTCTCGACCCCGATGCGGGTCTTGTTGAAATCAATGATCACGGTGATGAAAACCGGGGCCTGTGCGATATGCGGCTGACCACCCGCGATCTCGGCAATGCGCGCGCGCCTGGCAGCATCCTTCACGACGATCAGTGACACTTCCTGTGCGTTGATCGACGTAGGTCCGCGCCAGGCGGCGCGGATGATCTGATCCAGCATCGCATCGCTGACCGGTTCATCGGTATAGCTGCGGCAGCTGCGGTGGGCTTGCATCAGTTTGATCGTGTCGTTCATACCCTTACCTGTGCCGGCTGTTGTTAGTCTGCTTTAATCGTTGACGCAGCTCAAAACAGCTCGATGTCGCCTTCGGGTTGTTGTTCCCGCTTGCGTTTCATGAATTCGGCAAGCGCTTTTTGCACATCGCGCGTTTCCATCAGTGTGTCGAACATGTATTTGTCATCTTCGGTCACATATTTGGAGCGAATTTTTTGCTGTAACGCGACCCAGGCGAAAGGGTTGTACAGACGCACCGGGTCATTCACCAGAATGCCAAGGTCGTCGAGGTTGCGGCACACCTGGGACAGGCGCTGGGAAAGCCGGTCATAAAACTGGAAGGCGATGATTGCCTGGCTGACCTTGTTGCTGACCTCGTCTCCGAGATTCTCTATTTCAGACTTTGCTGCGGTGACTTCGGGTGTGTCCGGCAACTGGTGTGCCACTTCGCGTATGGCATTGAGCGCACCGGAAATGGAGGTAAATGAATCGGTCAAATCTCCTACCGAATTCGATGAATCGTGCATCGCCAGTTCGATGTGGGTCATGGACAGGTTCAACATCAGGATGGTTTCGCGCACCTGACTCCAATCCAGATCCGGGCGACTGGCAACGGACGGACCCTTCGTGTTCATAGCAGCTTCAGTCATTTATTTCTCCTAAAGGTCATTTGTTGAGAGTGTACCAAAGCATGCGCGCTGATTACATCGAATTCAGAAATTGAGCCGTAAATATTTGAGATGATGTTCGGCGCCGTTATGCTGCCGGTAAGCCGGAAAGATGCATCGCGTCGCTCACCACCTTGCGGGTCAGGTGGGGGGCGAACAGTTCGATGAAGTCGTAGGTATAGGCGCGCAGGTATTCGTTCTTGCGTATTGCAATTCGCGTGGTGCTGGGGCTGAACAGGTGTCCGGCTTCCAGCATGCGCAGGTGTTGATCGCGTTCCGGAATAAAAGCCATGTGCGCCAGGATGCCGATTCCCAGCCCCAGTTCCACGTAGGTCTTGATTACGTCGGCATCGATGGCGGTCAGCGCGATGTCGGGTGTTAGCCTTGCCTTTTCGAACGCTTCGTTGATCTTGCCGCGTCCGGAAAAGGCGAAATCATAAGTGATGACCGGGTATTGTGCGATGGCGTCCAGCGTCAGTATTTTTTCTTCCAGCAACGGGTGGCCGGGCGGCACGACCACGCAATGATGCCATTCGTAGCACGGCAGCGTCACCAGTTCGTCATACAGCGACAGGCTTTCGGTGGCAATGCCGATGTCCGCCTCGCCGCTCAGGATCTGTTCGGCAATCTGGGTCGGGCTGCCCTGATGCAAACCCAGTCTGACCTTCGGGTAACGTTCCATAAACTGTTTGACCACCGGCGTCCTGCCCGACCTGTTTGAGGTTGTCCATATCGTGCAGCATGCGCCGGGCGATCGAAAGAACCGCTTTGCCAGGTTCTGTGACGGCGACGATGCGCTTGCCGTTGCGCACGAAAATTTCGATTCCCAGTTCTTCTTCCAGTTGCCTGATCTGTTTGCTGATCCCCGGTTGCGAGGTAAACAGGCTGTCTGCAGCGCCGGATATATTCAGTCCTTGGCGAACGATTTCATTCAGATATTTTAGTTGTTGCAGATTCATGCCGAATTCCTTAATTACTATTGGTTATAAGATAGTAGCATAAAAGTATTTAGTAATATAAAGCGCGGCGGCTAGAATGTGCTTCATAGATTGAGTCGGGTGAGTCGCATGAGCTGGATGTACACATTGTCGGGTTTTCTGGTCGGACTGATCGTCGGTATTACCGGGGTCGGCGGAGGATCGCTGATGACGCCGCTGCTGGTGCTGATGTTCGGCGTCTCCCCTGCAACGGCGGTCGGTACGGATTTGCTGTATGCCTCGCTGACCAAGTCGCTGGGCGGTTGGGTGCATGGCAGGCGCGGTACGGTGGACTGGAAAGTGGTCGGTTTGCTGGCGCTGGGCAGTTTGCCCGCTTCCGTGTTAACGATCATATTGCTGAAATATCTGGCGCTGGACGAGAAGACGCTGCGCTCTCTGGTCAGCGGTGTGTTGAGTGTGGCGCTGCTGCTGACGGCATCCGCCTTGCTGCTGAAAGACCAGATCAGGAAAATTGCACGCCGCCGCGACGGCACGGTGTATGAGCTGCATCATCGCCATCTGCCCGTTGCGACGATCGCCACCGGCGTGGTGGTGGGTGCGCTGGTAACCATCTCTTCGGTAGGTGCGGGGGTGCTGGGCACGGTGGCCTTGTTGTTTCTGTATCCGCGCATGTCGGCGGTGAAGGTGGTCGGCACCGATATCGTTCACGCGGTACCGCTGACGGCGATTGCCGGGATGGGCCATCTGGCGATGGGAACGGTGGATTTTGTTTTGCTGGGCAGCTTGCTGCTGGGTTCATTGCCCGGGATTTATATCGGCAGCCATCTGAGTGCGAAAGTGCCGGAAAAAGTGCTGCGCCCGTTGCTTGCAGCTATGTTATTGATTATTGGCTGCAAACTGACGTTTGCGTGAAGGGTGAAGGGGGAAGGTGTGTTGCCCTTGAGCGCCAAAGGTGCGATCCCTTCTCTCTTATCCCTTCCCAAGTTTAACTTTTCACAAGAATTTATGGAGGAAATGCTATGAGCATCAATACAAAAAACTTATCTGATCTGGAAGAAATCACCCGCTTTGAGCAGGCGATAGCGACTTTTAACGAGGGCGGCATCGATGCGGATCGTTTTACCGCCGTGCGTCTGCAACAGGGTGTGTATGGACAGCGCCAGCCGGGCGTGAACATGTTGCGCATCAAGATTCCCGGCGGGCGTCTGAAGGCTGAACAACTGGAAGCGATCGCGGATGTCGTCTCGACTCATGCGCAGCGCGATATTGCGCATGTAACCACGCGCCAGGCGATACAAATTCATTTCATTCCGCTGGCTCAGATGCCAACGGCGATGCGCCGTCTGGCCGAAGTCGGCATGACCACGCGCGAGGCGTGCGGCAACACCATCCGCAACATGACCGCGTGCCCGTTGTCGGGTGTTTGCCCCAGGGAGCATGTGGATGTGGCCAGGCATGTGGACGGCGCAACGGCACACTTTTTGCGCAATCCGCTCAACCAACAACTGCCGCGCAAATTCAAGATCAGTTTTTCCGGTTGCGAGGCCGATTGCGCGCAAGCCATGCTGCACGATTGCGGTCTGATCGCGGTGAAAAAGGACGGCCGTCACGGTTTCCGTGTGCGCGCCGGGGGCGGGCTGGGGCACAAGCCGCGCGAGTCTGTGGTGGTGGAGGAATTTATTCCTGAAAGCGAGTTGTTGTTTGCGCTGGAAGCGCTGGTGTCTCTGCACAACAAGTATTCGGATCGCACCAAGCGCGCCAAATCGCGGATCAAGTATCTGGTGGAACGTTTCGGCGAACAGGGTTTCGTGGAAAGGTATCGCGAGGAATTCGAACGCACCAGGCAGGCGCTGGCCGACCAGCCCTATCCGCAAGGCGCGTGGCGCGAGCAGACGGGCAGCGAGTTGCCGGGGCAGGGCGCGCCGCGTCAGTTGTTTGCACAGCATCAGCCTGGCCTGTTCGTGTTGCCGGTCGCGTTGTCTATCGGAGAAGCTTCGGCCGGGCAATTGCGCGGCGTTGCAACATTGTTGCACCAACATGGATTGAGCGAGATTCACACGACCCAGGATCAGAATCTGGCCATCCTGAATGTGCCGCAGGACAAGGTGGCGGTATTGCGTGCCGGACTGGCTGAGCTCGGTTTGCATGAGCCGTTGGCTGGCGACAGCGTGGTGGCGTGCCCGGGAACTTCAACATGCCGTCTGGGGATCACCGCCAGTACGTTGGCTGCCGGCCAGTTATCCGGAGGCGTTGCCGATCTGCGTATCCGCGTGTCCGGTTGCCATAACGGTTGCGCGCAACCCGAGACCGGCGACATCGGTATCTACGGCGAAGGCAAACGCATGCACGGCAAACTGGTGCCGCACTACCAGATGTACTTCGCCGGTAACGGCATGGGTGGCGGAAAACTGGCGATTAAAGGCCCGTCCTTGCCGGTAGCGCGTGTCGAGCAGGCAATAGCCAGGGTTAAACAGGCGCATCTGGACAGCGGGGAAGCGAGTTTCTTTGCCTGGGCTCGTGTGCAACCTGTTGATTATTTTAAACAATCTTTGGCTGATCTGAGCGACGTGAAGGCGGAAGAATTGCAATCGGTGATGCGCGACTTTGGCGAGGCGGCAGATTTCCGCGTGTTGCAGCTGGGCGGCGGCGAATGCGCGGGTGCGACGCAGGTGATGATAGGCGCGAATTTCTTCGAGGCGGCGCACGAGCGTGAATACCGCAACGCATTGGTGTTCCAGCGCAAGTACGTCGAGGCGGTGCAGTGTAACGATGCGATTTTGCGTCTGATCGGTTCAGGTCTTGCGCAATTGCTGGGCGGTGTTCGTCATGAAGATCCGGCTAAGTTGTCTGTGCAATTGCAGCAATTGGTTCCCGGAGAAATCGCCGATGGATTCGTACAGGTGATTGCTGAACTGGCCGATGCGGAAGACATCAGTGCCGAAGAACTGGCACCGATCAGCGCAGCGGTTGATCGCTGGACGGTGCTGGTGGGGAAATTTGCCACGGCAAAAGATGCACAACTGGATTTGACCGAAGCCGCAGCGGGCTTGTTGATTTAGGAGAAGAAAATGCAACATAAAATTGACAGGGTAGTGGATGTATTGCGACAAGCGGTGCGTGATTTTGCACCGGTGTGTTTCGCCAGCAGCCTGGGGGCGGAAGACATGGTGCTGACCGACCTGATCGCAAAATACGGCGTGGATATCGAGCTGTTCAGTCTGGATACCGGGCGGTTGCCGCAGGAAACCTATGAGCTGATGCAGGCGGTATCAGAACGCTATGCTACTCCGTTGAAAGTTTACTTTCCGGACAATGCTGCGGTAGAAAAATATACCGCACAAAACGGTGTGAACGGTTTTTACGGCAGCGTGGAATCGCGCAAAGCCTGCTGCTTCGTGCGTAAGGTCGAGCCGTTGCGCCGTGCGTTGAGCGGTAAAGGTGCCTGGGTGACCGGTTTGCGCCGCGATCAGGCGGTCACGCGCGGCAGTCTGGAAGTGTCGTCATTCGATACCGATTTCGGGCTGCAGAAATTTAACCCGTTGCTGGAATGGTCGCACAAGGATGTCTGGGCTTATATCAGAAATAACGATGTGCCCTACAACAAACTGCACGATCAGTTTTACCCCAGCCTGGGCTGCGCGCCCTGTACCCGTTCCGTCACGCCGGGTGAGGATATCCGCGCCGGGCGCTGGTGGTGGGAAAACCCCGACACGAAGGAATGCGGACTGCATGTCAGTGCGGCAAAATTAGTAGCTCATGGCACAGGGGTTTCAGCGTAGGTTGAAATGAAAGTTCGTAGGTCGGGTTTGATGAAACGACTAAGTACTGACTAAGCAATCAAAGAACGATTGCAAAGTCATTACTTATTAACCCGACAATTTAGAAAGAAAAGCAATGAATAATCATGTATTTACGCATCTTGATGCGCTGGAGTCCGAATCTATCCATATCATGCGCGAGGTTGCGGCCGAGTGCAAAAACCCGGCGCTGCTGTTTTCCGGCGGCAAGGATTCCATCGTGATGTTGCGCCTGGCGGAGAAGGCTTTCCGTCCATGCAAGTTCCCGTTCCCGCTGGTGCATATCGACACCGAGCATAACTTTCCTGAAGTCATCGCGACCCGCGACAAACTGGCCTCTGACCTGGGCGAGCGACTGATCGTGCGCTCTCTGGAGGCTTCCATCAATCGCGGCAGTATCGTGATTAAGAATCCGGATTTGCCGCGCAATCCGTATCAGTCGGTGACCTTGCTGGAAACCATAGAAGAATTTGGTTTTGATGCCTGCATGGGCGGTGCCCGTCGGGATGAAGAAAAGGCGCGCGCCAAGGAACGGATTTTTTCGTTCCGCGACGAGTTCGGTCAGTGGGACCCGAAGAATCAGCGCCCAGAATTGTGGGATATCTACAATACCCGGGTACATCCGGGTGAAAATATCCGCGTGTTCCCGATCTCCAACTGGACCGAACTGGATATCTGGCAATACATCGGCCGCGAGAATCTGGAAATCCCGTGTATCTACTATGCGCACGAGCGCGAAGTGATCCGCCGTGGAAATTCGGTGATTCCGGTGTCGGATTTGGTGCAGCCGAAGCCCGGCGAAAAAGTCGAGGTTTTGTCGGTGCGTTTTCGCACCGTGGGGGATGTGACCTGTACTGCGCCGGTGGAATCCACTGCCGGTACAGTAGAGGAAATTATTGCTGAGACGGCCACCACGCGCATCACCGAACGCGGTGCGACACGCATGGACGATCAGACCTCCGATGCTTCGATGGAGTTACGCAAAAAAGAAGGGTACTTCTAAGGGCGTGAAGGGTAAAGGGGGAAGAGGGAAGGGAAGTGCAACCTGAAAAGCGAAGCAGATGAACACATCGCCGTTTTTTACCCTTCTCCCTTCTCTCTTTACCCTTCTCACTCACGAAATCCCACTTCATGTTGAATAGAGAAAAAAGGAATAAAAACAAATGAATAGCAATATGCAGCTCCTACGTTTTATCACCGCAGGCAGCGTGGACGACGGCAAGAGCACGCTGATCGGCCGTCTGTTGCACGACTCGAAATCCATCTTCGAAGATCAGTTCTCGGCGATCTCGAAAACTTCCGAAAAGCGCGGCATGGCGGCGGTGGATTTATCGTTGCTGACCGACGGGCTGCAGGCCGAGCGCGAGCAGGGCATCACGATCGATGTGGCTTACCGCTATTTCGCGACGCCTAAGCGCAAGTTCATCATCGGCGATACGCCGGGTCATGAGCAATACACCCGCAACATGGTGACAGCCGCTTCCACCGCCAATTTGGTGGTGATTCTGATCGACGCGCGACGCGGCGTGCTGGTGCAGACGCGCCGCCATTCCTATCTGGCGAGTCTGGTTGGCATTCCGCATATCGTGCTGGCGGTCAACAAGATGGATATGGTGGATTATTCGGAAGCGCGCTACAACGAAATTTGCACCGAATACCTGGCCTTCGCGGCGCAGTTGGGTTTGCACAATGTGACCTGCGTGCCGTTGTCGGCGCTGGTGGGCGACATGCTGGTCGATCGCGGCGATAACCTGAACTGGTATCAGGGGCCGACCCTGATGGAGTTGCTGGAGAACGTCGAAATTGATCACGATGTGAACACCACCGATTTCCGTTTCCCGGTGCAGTGGGTATGCCGTCCGCAAACCGGCGAGTATCACGATTTCCGTGGTTTCATGGGACGTATCGAGGCGGGTGAGGTGTCGGTGGGGGATGAAGTCACCGTGTTGCCATCGGGTCGCACCAGTACAGTCAAGGAAATCGTCACTTTTGACGGCAATCTGCAAACGGCCTATGCGCCGCAGTCCATCACGCTCAGACTGGACGATGAGATCGATATTTCGCGCGGCGACATGTTCGTAAAAAAGGATGCAATGCCTGATGTTGAAAAGGAGTTCGAGGCGATGCTGTGCTGGTTGTCTGAAACGCCGCTGGACAAGAGCCGCAAATATCTGGTCAAGCACACCACCAGGACCGCGAAATGCGTGTTTTCAAGTATCGACTACCGCGTGGATGTAAATACGCTGGAGCAACATGCGGAACCGGTAGTCAATATGAACGACATCGCTCACGTAAAGCTGAAGGTGCAACAACCGCTGGTCATCGATCACTACCAGCGCAACCGCGCCAGCGGCAGCTTTATCGTGATCGACGAGGCGACCAATAACACCGTCGCAGCCGGGATGATTTGCTAAAGAGATGCTGATTTATTCGGTTTTGTCATTGATGAAACTACTAAGCATTATCTAAGCGAGCAAAAGACGCTCGCCAAGATTCTGTTTATCCCGCGCAGGCGGGAATCCAGTTAAATAAAGGCGCTGGATCTCCGCTTTTGCGGAGATGACGAATAAATCAGCGCATTCCTGACGTATTTCGGTAGTCGATTGTAAAAAGCCTGCAGATGTGCAGGCTTTTTTATGCGGATGGCTTAGAACTGTTCGTGCTCGCCCAGATAGCGCCACTGTCCGGCGGGCAACAGGCCCAATTTGATCTTGCCGATGCGGATGCGTTTCAGACCGGTGACGGTCAGACCCACCAGTTCGCACATGCGGCGGATCTGGCGTTTTTTGCCTTCGCGCAGCACGAAGCGCAGCTGGTCTTCATTCTGCCAACTTACCTTGGCGGGTTTCAGGTATTCGCCATCCAGTTTCAGACCCTGGCAGAGCAACGCCAAGCCTGAAGATTCCAGCTTTCCCTGCACGCGCACCAGATATTCCTTGTCTATTTTTGAGTCTTCGCCGATCAGTTGTTTGGCGACACGGCCATCCTGGGTGAGGATCAGCAGACCTTGCGAGTCGATGTCCAGGCGGCCGGCGGGTGCCAGACCTAAGAACTGGCTGCGGTGAAACTTGATCGGGGAGGGGTCTTCCGCCCAGTGGGTCGCTTCATCCAGCAAGGCGGAGGCCGGTTTGTAGCCGTGTTCAGCCTGTCCAGATACGTAGCCGACCGGCTTGTTGATCAGGATGGTGACGCGTTCATGCTGGACGATTTGTGCGGCGGTGCGCAGCGTGATCTGCTGGTTGGGAAAAACTTTGGTGCCCAGCAGGCTGACGGTAATCCCATCGACATCGACCCAGCCTTTTTCAATATAACCATCCGCTTCGCGGCGTGAGCACAGTCCAAGTTCGGACATGCGTTTGGAGAGACGAATTTTTTCCATGAGATAGAGTGCGTTGCGAGTAGTCAAGGCGCGATTTAAGCACAAAGCAGCGTGAAAGGCGCAATTAAATATAAAAATATTGCGTCAGGCTGCTGTTTTCAAACCGTGCGAGTGCGAGATAAATTCTGACTGCCTGTATTGTCTACGAACCAAGGGGTCGGGCGTTCGAATCGCTCCGGGCGCAGCGAATCTTGAAAAGGCTTATTTATAAAGGGGAATTAAGTCTCTTTGATTTACATCAGGCACGATGAAAATGGGCGCTTTTGCGTTATGGCAGTTTGTGGCATAAACTGCCATCATTGAAATGTCAGCTATGAGGAGAATTTGCCATGTCGATGAATGTATCTCAGCTATGAGGAGAATTTGCCATGTCGATGAATGTATCTTTGCCTCCTGAGTTAGAAGCTCGTGTTCGTCAGCGTGTAGAGTCTGGCATGTATGGCTCTGCAAGCGAGGTCATTCGCGAAGCTTTACGTTTGTTTGAAGCTTATGAGCAGGTGAAAACTTCCAGGCTCGATAGTTTGCGGCAAGATATCGCCGAAGGCTTGAGCGATGTAAAGAGCGGCCGAACAAGGGAGGTCGATTTTGAAAGCTTGAAGCAGCAAGGTCGGCAGATTTTACAAACGCGTAAAGTTGCTGCGTAATGACTGGCGTTCGTTTTACCAGATCAGCCGAAACGGATCTGCTGGAATTATGGCTCAATATTGCTGAAGAAAATCCGGTGGCAGCGGACGATTCTCTGGATATCATTCAGTCCGCAATATCAGTTTTGAGCAGCCAACCAGAGATGGGTAGAGCGCGTCCCGAGTTGGCAGATGGCCTGCGCAGTTTTCCGACTCGCACGCCATACATCATTTTTTACATGTTATGCGAAGATCACTTGCTGGTGGTGCGTGTTCTGCATCATGCCCGGGATATTGACGCGGATTACTTTTCTTAAATAATAGGGATCTGCATTTTCTATTGCCCGGATTTATCGCCTATGTGCAGAGAGTTTTGAAAGTACTTGTGTCTAAAATGGAATTAAGGAAATACTGATTTATTCACTCAAACTGTCATTGCGAGCGAAGCGCGGCAATCCAGCCTGTTGATTTAAAACGAATTCTGGATTGCCACGTCGCTACGCT
>JAPLQK010000009.1 GCA_026399735.1 Pseudomonadota bacterium | reverse complement strand
GGCCGATATGGAGACGTTCAAAGTAACGAAATAACATAATTGATATCACATAATAAATCACCCGTTAATTTCCAATAGTCAGACAGTCGCTAATTAACATTTTGGTTTGTTTGAAACCGCCCTAGTTAAGCAAAGAAGGGGATAAAAATATAATTTATGTCCATACCGTGGATTGTCAATGGTGCGTGTCCATAGTATGTAACTCGCACTTGTCCTGATAATAACCTTCCATGCTCTTGGGCAGATCGATATGGGCGACGAAGCGTACGTTAGGTTTGTCGATCCCCATGCCGAATGCAACGGTGGCGACCATCACCACGCCTTCTTCACGCAGAAAGCGACTCTGATTGGCCGCGCGCGTGGCCGCGTCCAGACCCGCGTGATAGGGCAGGGCATCCCAGCCGAGTTCTTTCAGCTTCGCCGCCGTTTCATCGACACGTTTGCGGGAAAGGCAATATACGATGCCGGCTTCATTGGCATGTTCCTTGTCAATAAAGTCTTGCAGTTGGTTGATTACACTGTCTTTATTTGTGACTCGGTAACGGATGTTGGGGCGGTCGAAGCTGGAGACGAACTGTTGAGCCTGTTCAAGCGACAGGCGCTCGACGATTTCACGCCGCGTCGGCGCATCGGCCGTAGCGGTCAGCGCGATGCGCGGAACTGTGGGAAAGCGCTCATGCAGAATGGTCAACTCGCGGTACTCCGGGCGGAAGTCATGTCCCCATTGCGACACGCAATGCGCCTCGTCGATGGCGAACAAGGCCAGGCCGTGTCTGGATTGCAGCTGTTCCAGCTGACCCAGAAAATTGGCATTCATCAGTCGTTCAGGCGCGACATACAGCAAGTCGAGTTCACCGCGCAGCAGCTGACCCTGTACCTCGCGTGCCACCTCAGTCGCCAGGCTCGAATTGAGGAAAGCGGCCTTCACGCCTGACTGGCGCAGCGCATCGACCTGATCCTGCATCAGCGCGATCAGGGGCGATACCACAATGCCTGTGCCGGCGCGTAACAATGCGGGAATCTGGTAACAAAGCGATTTTCCGCCGCCGGTGGGCATTAGCACCAGTGCATCGCCGCCGCAGGCGACATGTTCGACGATGGCCTGCTGCTCGCCGCGAAAGCTGGCGTAGCCGAAAACGTCATGGAGGATGGTTTTTGATGTTTTCGGGGGTGATGTCATGAAGGATACAGCAGGCAATGAGGCTGGACTATGCTGCCGATGATAGCATAGTGACGAGTCTGACGTGGCACGAATCAGGCGGGCTGCACCCGGATGCGTTGGCGGCCAAAGGCCTGGGTATATTTTTCGAAATGCCCGGCAATCGCGGTGTCGCAGTCGGGGCAATGACCGTCAGGCGTGATGCGATACTGTTCGATGTCATACCAGTCTCGCACGATCAGTTCCGCCCCGCAGGACGGACAATAAGTCGTGTCTCCCATCCGGTTGTGTACATTGCCGGTATAGACGTATTGCAATCCCGCACTTTTGGCGATACGCCTTGCGGTAATCAGCGTTGTCGGCGGTGTCGGCGGCACATCGGTCAGCTTGTAGTCGGGGTGAAACGCGGTGAAGTGCAGCGGCACGTGCGAGCCCAGTTCCTTTGCGATCCACTCGCTCATCGCACGGATTTCATCTTCGCTGTCGTTAAGCCCCGGAATCAATAAAGTTGTCAGCTCGACCCAGACGCGGGTCTCATTGCACAAATATTTCAACGTATCCAGTATCGGCTGCAGATGCGCGCCGCATTGTTTGACGTAAAATTCATCGGTGAAAGCCTTCAGGTCCACGTTCGCCGCATCCATTTTGGCGAAGAAATCGCGGCGCGGCTGATCGTGGATATAGCCTGCGGTCACCGCCACGGTCTTGATGCCTTTTGCATGGCAGGCGTCGGCCACGTCCATCGCGTATTCGGCGAAAATCACCGGGTCGTTGTAGGTGAAGGCGACGCTCTTGCAGCCCAGCTGTTCGGCGCTGTGTGCGATGGCCTCAGGGGTGGCCTGGTCGGCCAGTTTGTCGAAACTGCGCGACTTGGATATATCCCAGTTCTGGCAGAATTTACAGGCCAGATTACAACCCGCCGTGCCGAACGACAGGATGCTGCTGCCCGGATAAAAGTGGTTGAGCGGCTTTTTCTCGACCGGATCGACGCAAAAACCTGAAGAGCGGCCGTAGGTGGTGAGCACCATCGCGTCGTCAACGCGGCCCCGTACAAAACAGGCGCCGCGCTGTCCATCGTGCAATTTACAGTCGCGCGGGCACAGATCGCACTGAAGGCGTCCGTCGGCAAGCGGATGCCAGTATCTGGCGGGGTAGCGTTCGGCAAGGCTGATAGGTTCGTCCATTTTAGTTCTCCTTGAACGGCGAAAAACATTTTTCCACGAAACACACGAAAATTAAGAAATGTATTAATATTCAATAAGATATAAACTATTTTTGAACCCGGATTGGGTGGGCAATATCACGGAATCACGTCTTTGATTTTGTTCGTGCTTTTCGTGGATCAGGTGTCTTTGAATTTAGTAACGGAATAGCGCGACAATTGAATATTTTTATCCCAGAAATCTGCGGGCAGTCCGGCCTTGCGCTTCAGATGTGCCATGAACTGACGCGGTTCAGGGAGCTGTTCCCATACCTGCGGCAAAAACGTGCTGCGGTAGCGGCCGAACTCAAAAATGACGCCGTCCACGCCGGGTTTCAGTTGCGACAGCGCATAGGCTTCATCCCGAAATAACATAGGCTGCGTCGGCGCCAGCAGCGATATTTCAATGTCTGTGATGCCCAGTTCATCGGCACTCAGCGGCGCAAAGCGTGGGTCGTGCAAGGCGGCGGCTACGGCATTGCTTTTGATATCGATGAGCAAGGAGCGGTGTGCTTGCAGTGACCCGATACAGCCGCGCAGCTCACCCTGTTGGCTGAGCGTGACGAAACAGGCACCCGGTTCGGCTAACCAGGGTGCGCTTTCATCCGCATTAAAGTGTCTGTTCAGCGCATGCGAAATCGCGGCACGTGCGATCGTCAGCAGAACACGACCCTTGTCAGTATCAGTCACGATTGGACTCCTTGAGTGAATGCCAGCGCGGCATAACCCACTACCCGGTCGCGGTCACCAGCGGTGTCCCCCGAATTGCGCAGATCGAGCAAGTGCGGCGTCAGATGGTGGCGTCGTGCGGCGAGTATCAGACCGCTGACCGGCGTGCCGCCGCAGGCGCGCTCGTGAGAGATCGGCTGTTCCAGGTTCAGGATGGCTTGCACGGTCTCAAGGTCAACACGCTGTGAAGTGGCGTAGGGCAGATAGTGCGAGAGATCGGAGCTGATGACAATCAGCGTTTCCTCACCGCCCCATAAGGATTCAAGTGCTTCGGCAACTTCGTCAGCGTTTGCCATGCCCACCGCCAGCGGCAGCAAGGTGAAATCTGCCAGTACGCTTTGCAGGAATGGCAGTTGGACTTCCAGCGAATGTTCCTGTGCGTGAACCGCTGCGCTCACAACGACTTGTGGCAAATGCGAGATGGCGTATGCAGCCTCCTGATCCAGTTTTATTCGACCGAGTGGCGTCTCGAATGCATCCGCTCCGGGCAGCGCCAGACCGCGTACTGCGACGCGATGCGTGGGGCCTAACAGTATTACGCGGCGGATCTTTTTTGAAACAGCGCGCAGTGTGGCATAGGCTGTCGCCGCGATTGCACCTGAATAGAGATAACCGGCATGCGGCACGATCAGCGCCTTGACGTTCAGATCAAACGGACGCGCCCGATCCAGAAATGCCTGCACCTGGTGCGCAAGTTCTCCGGCATCGGCGGGGTAGAACATTCCTGCGACAGCAGGCGGACGAACGGATGGCATGAAAATCTCACCCTGAACTTTATTGAAAGGATACGGCTGCCGGAACAGTTTACGCCCGGTAAACAGGCTGTCAATCGGACAGTGCTGAAATTGGTTAAGCAAAGGATGAGTATTGTGCCGCGCAGACAAATTGCGGGCTTTGTAGGCACCTGTTTTTGCTTTGGTCAGCCGTCTTCCCGGTAGTTTTCATATCGTAACGCCGCCAATTTTCAGCTCATTTCCAGCCAATATCTTTCGGCTTGCGAAAAGCCGATGAAACTTTGTCACATTCGACCATTGGAACGCCCATGCGGCCCTCGAAGAAGGTACGCCATTCACGTACTCGCCCGGAAATTCGATCAATAATGGCAGTGGCTTGAGGTGGCAACAGCCCAAATTGCCCCGCGTGGCTTAATGCATTGTCCAATGTGGCCAGTCGCCCTTGTTCTCCCACGCTTAAATGCAAATAATGATCATATCCACGCTGCGGTTTTGGCAGGACATCATATAGCGGGCTGAGCATCCAGCCTCGCACGCGCTCATTCCACACAAAAGCGTGATTGCGGAGGTGGTCGTCATCGTTGCCAACCAGAATGTTAAACACCATTCGTCCAAACAACTCCTCACGATCAGTTTGCACAAATCCGCTGGCACCCAACTCAGAGAGTTTGCGCGCAATCGCCGAGTAACTTGCCGTGGGCGAATCGCTTTCGTGCAGGCCGAGCAAGGTTAAGGCGCTAACCACATGTTTGCGTGACAGACTGCCATCTTGCTTGACGATCCGGTCAAAACGCTCGATCAGCATGATTTGACGCCCGCCACTCACCGTCACAAGCCCGGTTGCCGGTACATTCAAACCGCATTCTCGTGCCAGTTCAAGACAGGCTTGTTCAATTTGCGGAACATTAAACGCATCGCCCTGAGACGGGAATTTTGCCAGCCAGACACGACCTTCTGCCGCGACAACGGCCTTGGGTCGCGCGCCACCCATGCTGGGGCCGGCATCAAACAATTGTCGCAGATGCTCCGGCAACTGTTCATGGCACTGCACCCGGTCGGCAGCTTCCAGCAGATAGGGCAAATCCAGTATCGTGGGCATGAGTCCGCTCTGTTCGACAGAGGAAGGATCCATTCTGAAATCCAGCGCGCCGAACCGGTTTGATCCTGCGTGCATCAAATATTCCGACTCCTTCAGGCTATTGGGTTCGGCACGGAGTTTGTTTTCAATGACGCGTCGCCCCCATGAATCCGGCATGGCATCGCGCACCGCACCAAAAAGTTCCAGGCCATTACAGGGTTCGTAAAGACGTTCGGTGCCGGGCTTGGCGTCATGCAAAGGCAGGCTCACCGGATCGACCGGGATTGCTTTCGAGCGTTCAAGGTATAACCTGCCATAGCCAAACGTGGACGCACGAACCTGTGTACCTTCTTCCATCAGGGTCAGTCGGCCAGCCGGAACCGCATTCGTATCGTCGGGGAGGTAGGCAAATACGGTCGCATCCCAGAGTTTAGAAGTCATAATTGTCCTGTGCTTTTTTGCGCGTACCCGATGCCCGCTTACGGATACTCAATTCGCGTTGCTGCTGACCGAGGATGTCGGCAGCAGGATCAGATACTTTGTCGAGTTGGTGCAGCAGGTTGCAAATTTGCAAGGCGAGCAACCATGAACCCATACGCACCGCAACATCGCCACGCTCAATCCGATCCAGCGTCGGCGCACTGATGCTGGCGCGCTCGGCAAAATCAACTCGGGTCATATTTCTGGCAAGACGCGCCATGCGCACCGCTTTGCCTAATTTCAGGGCGGCAAGGGATGTGTCAGGGCTGGCAAAACTGGCTTCCGGGCGCGGCATGATATCGGTCTCGTTAATTGATAGGGTGGAGACTACACCTTCAAACTTTTTCAAGCAATAAATTAATCATAATTGATGAATTAAAGAATTTATTTGTCAATTATGATGAATCGTGTTGCCAGTCAAATCGGTTAGATCGGAAGTTTTCACTCGCCAGCGAGAGCGAAAATTAAAGGCTCAGTTTACATTAAGTGTTGTTGATGGATTTTTTGCTGAAATATTGGTTTAAGTTCTACAATGCACGACTGAAATAACAGAACGCAATCCATATGGTGTCAAACAGCGTCCAATATCTTGCCAGAAAGCTGACCGTCGCGACAGTTTCATCCGATATGCGTCTGATAAAATTGCCTGCCATAAATCGGTCATTCATTTCAGAAACGATGACGATTCAGCGCTCACTTCTCAGAGAGCGCTGAAATCAACGCAGGCTGATTATTGTCAGTCTTAACCCAGCAAATGTTTCACAAGTTCGCGTTCGTCAAGCAACTCCTGATGACTGTCTTTCATATGTTTGAGTCCCAGTTCGCTGATCGGCAGGTTTTGCACGATGGAGAAATGCCCGTGACGGCAGGTGACCGGGAAGCCGTAGATCACGCCTTCAGGAATGTCATAGCTGCCGTCGGACGGCACGCTCATGGTTACCCAGTCGTTGTGGTGGGAACTCAGCATCCAGTCGTGAATGTGCGAGACAGCCGCATTTGCCGCACTCGCCGCGCTGGACAGTCCGCGCGCTTCGATCACGGCGGCACCGCGTTTTTGCACGGTGGGAATGAATTCGTTTTCCACCCAGTTCTGATCGGGCAGCAGTTCGCGCACAAGACGCCCGCGAATCTCCGCGTGATCCAGATCGGGATATTGGGTGCCGGAGTGGTTGCCCCAGATGATCATTTTCTTGATGTCGCGGATAGGCTGGAACAGTTTTTGTGCGACCTGTGCGATGGCGCGGTTGTGATCCAGGCGCATCATCGCGCTGAAGTTGCGTGGATCGAGATCGGGTGCGTTTTTCATTGCGATCAGCGCATTGGTGTTTGCAGGATTGCCGACCACCAGTACCTTGACGTGGCGCGCAGCATATTCGTTGAGTACACGGCCTTGCGCTGAAAAGATCGCGCCGTTGGCTTCCAGAAGATCGCGGCGCTCCATCCCTTTACTGCGCGGACGTGCGCCGATCAGCATCGCGATTTCGGTATCCTTGAAAGCGACCTTGGGGTCGTCGGTGATGATGACCTGTTGCAGCAACGGAAATGCGCAATCTTCCAGTTCCATCATCACGCCGCGCAACGCGCCTTGTGCCTGCGGCAAATCGAGCAATTGCAGAATGACCGGTTGTTCACGCCCCAGCATATCGCCGTTGGCGATACGAAACAGCGCGGCATAGCCAATTTGACCTGCTGCGCCGGTAATGGTGATACGTACGGGTGCTTTCATTATTTGCTCCTTTTATGATGAAGTGCGCATATCATAGTTCTTTTGGTTTTCTTGTGCCATGCAAAAGGTGTAACATGCTGCATGGTATTTTTACATGGCAAAGGCGGGTTATGCTTAAAAAACGTCCGAAACACCTTGCACTGCATCTGATCAAACTGCCGCTTCCCGGTTTTGTTTCGATTCTTCACCGCGTGAGCGGTCTGGCCTTGTTCTTTGCGTTACCCCTGTTGTTGCTGATGCTGCAATACAGTCTGCGCTCTATTGAAACCTACACACTGTTGATGGATATGCTGGTTTCTCCGCTGGCCAGGCTGGTGCTGCTCGGTTTGCTGTGGGCATTCCTGCATCATTTTTGCGCCGGGCTGCGCTACCTGGCGATCGATCTGCATTATGTGAACAACCTTAAGCGGGCGCGCGACAGCAGTAAAATCGTAATGCTGGTCAGTCTGTTGTTAACCGTTCTGATTGGGGTGAAATTATGGTAAACCGTGTCGTGGTCGGTGCACATTACGGCTTGCGTGACTGGCTGATTCAGCGCGTGACGGCCGTGGTGATGGCGCTGGGCAGTCTGGCGCTGGCCATATATCTGCTGCTGCATTCCGATATGGGTTATGACCGCTGGACAGCGTTGTTCTCAAGTCAGCCGGTACGCGCGTGCGCCTTGCTGTTTCTGTTCAGTCTGTATTATCACGCCTGGATAGGCATCCGCGATATCGTGATGGATTATGTCAAGCCTGCCGGCGTGCGTCTGGTGATCCATGTATTGGTGATACTGGCTTTGTTGCTTTATACGATCTGGTCGGTACAGATACTCTGGGGAATGTAATGGCAATTGCAAAACGAACATTCGATGTGGTGGTGGTGGGTGCCGGCGGTTCCGGAATGCGCGCGGCGTTGCAACTGGCTGAAGCCGGGTTGAAGGTGGCTGTACTCTCCAAGGTATTTCCGACACGCTCTCATACGGTCGCAGCACAGGGCGGCATCGCGGCTTCTCTGGGTAATGTGAGTGATGATAACTGGCACTGGCACATGTACGACACCGTGAAGGGATCGGATTTTCTGGGCGATCAGGATGCCATCGAATTCATGTGCCGCGCAGCCCCGGAAGTGGTGTACGAACTTGAGCATTACGGCATGCCGTTCGATCGTCTGGACAGCGGCAAGATTTACCAGCGTCCGTTCGGCGGACATATGCAGGATTACGGCAAGAATCCGGTACAGCGCGCCTGTGCGGCGGCCGATCGTACCGGACATGCGCTGCTGCATACCTTGTATCAGCAGAACGTCAAAGCCAATACCAATTTCTTCATCGAGTGGATGGCGCTGGACCTGATCCGCGATGAAGAGGGCGATGTGCTGGGTGTGACGGCGATGGAAATCGAAACCGGCGAGGTGATGATGTTTCAGGCGCGCGCCACCTTGTTTGCCACGGGGGGCGCGGGGCGCATCTTCCATTCCAGTACCAATGCCTTCATCAACACCGGCGACGGCTTGGGGATGGCTGCGCGTGCAGGTATCCCATTGGAAGATATGGAGTTTTTTCAGTTTCATCCGACCGGCGTGTATGGCGCGGGCGTGCTAATCACCGAAGGGGTGCGCGGCGAGGGCGGTTATCTGGTGAACAAGGATGGCGAGCGCTTCATGCCGAAATATGCGCCGAATGCCAAGGACCTGGCCAGTCGCGACGTGGTATCGCGCGCGATGACCATTGAGATCAACGAGGGGCGCGGCTGCGGCCCGCACGGCGACCATGTGATGCTGAAACTGGATCATCTGGGCGACGATGTGATCAAACAGCGCCTGCCCGGCATACGTGAGATCGCGCTGAAGTTCGCCCATGTCGATCCGGCCAAAAATCCGATTCCGGTAGTGCCGACCGCACATTACATGATGGGTGGCATTCCGACCAATTATCACGGTCAGGTGGTCGCGCCTTATAAAACGGGGCCTGATGAAGTGGTGCACGGTCTGTATGCGGTGGGCGAGTGCGCCTGCGTGTCGGTGCATGGCGCGAATCGTCTGGGCTGCAATTCGCTGCTGGATTTGCTGGTGTTCGGACGCGAAGCCGGACGGCAGATCATCGAGGATCTGAAAAGCAACCCGCATCCCAAAGCGTTGCCAGGCGATGCGGCAGATCGTCCGATGGCACGCCTGGACGAGGCGCTGGAACTGGATAACCTGATCGAAGTGGCACAGGCGACGATGATCGCGGCAGAAGCACGCAAAGAAAGCCGTGGCGCGCATGCCCGTGATGATTTTCAGGAGCGCGATGATGTGAACTGGCTGAAACACAGCCTATACTTTTCAGAAGGGAATCGTCTGGATTACAAGCCGGTGCGCTTAAAACCGCTGACCGTGGATTCTTTTCCGCTCAAGCCTCGGGTTTACTAACACTTTGATTTTATTTAGAAATGATTAAAAAAGAATTAGATCCGTTCGTGGCAGAAGATAAATATGCTGTTGCAGGCCGAAAAGCTGAAGAGCAAATGGCGTTTTACTTGAAACGTTTTTTTGCGTCCAGTCCAGATGTTTTTGTGCTCAATGGTATTCGTCTGGAACACGCTGACGATGCAGCACAAATGGATCATTTAGTTCTGCATCGCTATGGTGTCATCGTTGTGGAAAGCAAGAGTGTCGCGGGCAAAATTCAGATCAAAGACGATGGTCAGTGGATACGTTGGTACGGGAAAGAGTCTTCCGGCATGGCTTCGCCAATTACTCAGGCAAAATTGCAATTGAGATTTATGCGTGATTATTTGAATCTTGCCGTCAAACCCAAGAGCGCTTTTGATCGCTATACTTTTGATGTTCAGGTGGCAATTTCGGATAGTGGCGTTATTTTGTGGCCAACTACAGGTGGTTTGCCCGAAGTTTGTAAGGCTGATCAAGTTGCAGAGCGTATCGAAAATCGGATTATCGAATTGGAGAATCAGCCTGATTCGCCTGCGCCTTGGACTGTAGCGCATCTTTCCAAAATTGCAGATTTTTTATGTACATCGCATCGGGATTTGAATTTGCGAAGAGAAGAAAAAATTATTGAAAAACATCAAGCGCATGTTGAAAATCGTATTGCGGCGGCGCAGGCAATTATGGAGACAGTTACAAAGTCAACTTCACACATCTTTTCTGGTTTTGCTGATGCCATGGTTGCGCAGAAGGCCGCTGCCCAGAAAAATGTATATGAGAATAATCAAGGTGGCGTCGCGACAGGTAAAACAGTCATTCATGTTTTGCCACACTCAAGTGATGAGCTGACCAAGAATGTGTGTAAGCATTGTTCAAGTGAGGATGTATCTATACTTTTCGGACGTAGCTATTATTTTCACTGCAATGTTTGCGATAAAAATAGTCCGTTGAAATCTCTATGCATAACTTGCGGCGGTGTTGAAATGCCTCATAAAAAGGGCAAAGAGTTTTATCTTGAATGCAAACATTGCAATACCAACCGTTTGTTTCACGTTAATGGCTAGGGAAGTGAACATGAAATTCCGTATCTATCGTTACAACCCTGAAACCGATGCTGTTCCATGTAATGCAAAAACAGGACAGCCACGATGAATCAACAGCAGTTGCAACAACTTGATCAGTACCTGAGTCAGTGGCGTGCAAGCCACTCCGATGCCGAGAGCAGACGGGCGGCGTATCACCAACAGGTGCAGAAATTCACACTGAGCTCGATGGCTTTGGAAAATGAGCCGGTTAATCCAGAACGCTTGGCGATGCTGCTGTGTCAACCCGCCCGGTAAGCGCCACTCGCGAACTGGCGACGGTTGCCGGTCTGCTTGTCTATAGCGAAGTGGCCGAGCGTCTCG
>JAPLQK010000066.1 GCA_026399735.1 Pseudomonadota bacterium | reverse complement strand
AACGTTGTCAGAAAAATTACAGAATAAGCAGGTTTCATATCATCACCAGGCAGATACATCGTCCATAGACGATTCGTTTTTACCGCGTTTCGGTAACAGACCGTCCACTTTGCGCGGATTATCCGCACGTTCAAGTTCATCATTATGAATCTTGAGATTGGTTTTGCGGCGCGGCAGATAGTGGTTGGCAGGACTCGTTCCCCACTCCGGCATCAGTGCATAACCGGCATTCTCGCGAATCGCACGGGACACCACCGATTCAGGATCATGCACATCACCAAACAACCGTGCACTGGTCGGACAGGCTTTCACGCAGGACGGCTTGCGGTCGTTCTCGGGCAGCGACATATCGTAAATACGATCTACGCATAAGGTGCATTTCTTCATCACCTTCTCTTTTTCGTCGAATTCGCGCGCGCCATACGGACATGCCCAGGTGCAATACTTGCAGCCTATGCATTTGTCATAGTCCACCAGCACAATGCCGTCTTCCTTGCGCTTGTACGATGCGCCGGTAGGGCATACCGGCACGCAGGGCGGATCTTCGCAATGCAGACAGGACTTGGGGAAATGCAGCGTTTCACTGTTCGGAAACTGGCCGATTTCGAAAGTCTGTACGCGATTGAAAAAGGTTCCGGTAGGATCCGCGCCATAAGGGCGCTCGTCGCACAAGGGACCCGCCGAACCGGAGGTATTCCATTCCTTGCAACTGGTCACGCAGGCATGGCAACCAACGCACACATTGAGGTCGATAACTAATGCAAGTTGGGTCACTTTGCCCCCCCTTTCTTCTTACCGCCAAAATAGGCAAGTAAGCGCGGATGTTCTTTCATGCCGGGATATTTCTTCATAGGTTTAAATTGCGGGGATGACTGTTCAGGCTCGCCTTCTTCCGCCTTGTAGATACGAACGCGCACGTCGTACCAGGCCGCTTGTCCGGTGATCGGGTCGGAATTCGAAAACCGCTTGCCGTCCGTTTGCGCCGGCAATTCCTCGGAAATAAGGTGATTGAGCAAAAAGCCCTGCTGCGATTCATTTGCGTCAGGCGACAGATTCCAGGCACCTGCTGCCTTGCCGATCGCATTCCACGTCCACACCGTACCCGGCTCTACCGACTCGCTGTAGCGCGCCATGCAACGCACCTTACCCCATTGCGACTCGATCCACATCCAGCCCCCGTCGGCGATGCCCGCAGCCTGCGCGGTCTTGGCATTGATATTGAGATAGTTGTAGGCGTGTATCTGACGCAACCAGGCATTCTGTGAATCCCATGAGTGATACATCGCCATCGGGCGTTGTGTCAGCGCCGACAACGGATACTTCTGCTTGTCCGTCGCCTGTGTTTCCAGCGGCTCATAATAAAACGGCAGCGGATCAAAATAGGTTTCAACGCGTTTGGCAAGATTGGCCGGCGGCTTGCGCGTAATACCCTTGCCTTGCGCCGCAAGACGGAACTTCTGCAACACCTCGGAATAAAGATGGATCAGGATAGGCTCCGCATAGCGCGTAATACCGTTGCGCTGCGACCATTCCAGATAACCCTTGTTCCAGTTGCGCATGTACTGATATGAGCGTGGCAATTTGTGGTGATGCACGCAGTTGTTCTTCGCATACATTTCCCACTGGTTAGGATTAGGCTCGCCGCGTATCGATTTCTCGCCGCCTTTACCGCGCCAGCCGGACAAAAAGCCGATACCCGAACCAGGTGCAGTTTCCCAGTTGACCACAAAATCAGGGTAGTTACGATATTTGCGTGTGCCGTCCGGTGTGACAAAAGCAGGCAGTTTCAACCTGGTACCGAGTTCGATCAGCACTTCCTGGAACGGTTTGCAATCGCCGGTCGGCGGCAATACAGGAATACGCACGGAGTCGACCGGACCGTCGAATTCCGAAATAGGACGATCGAGCATGGACATCACGTCGTGACGTTCAAGGTAAGTCGTATCCGGCAGTATCAGATCGGCAAACGCCGTCGTCTCGGAGTGGAAGGCGTCGCAGACCACGATAAACGGAATCTTGTACTCGCCGTCCTCTTCCTTGTCGACGAGCATGTCCCGCACTTCGGTGGTGTTCATGGTCGAGTTCCAGGCCATGTTCGCCATAAATAGCAACAGCGTGTCGATCTTGTACGGGTCACCGCGCCATGCGTTGGTGATCGCGTTGTGCATCAGCCCGTGCACCGACAGCGGATACTCCCACGAAAACGCCTTGTCGATACGCACCGGACTGCCGTCGGCATTGACGAACAGATCGTCCGGATCGGCAGGCCATCCCAGCGGCATACCGTCCAGCGGGGTATTCGGCTGCACTGCACGCGGATCATTCGGCGTACGCGCACAGGGCGGAATCGGACGCGGGAATGGCGTCTTGTGGCGGAAACCACCGGGACGGTCAATGGTGCCCAGCAAGGTCATCAGGATAGACAGCGCACGTATGGTCTGAAATCCGTTGGAGTGAGCTGCCAGGCCGCGCATCGCGTGAAACGATACCGGGTTGCCGATAACGGATTCATGCTCCTTGCCCCAGGAATCGGTCCATGCAATCGGCAATTCGATCTTCTGATCACGAGCGGTAATCCCCATTTCATGCGCCAGGCGACGGATGGTCTCAGCCGGAATTCCGGTAATCTGGGCAGCCCATTCCGGCGTGTACTCCTCTACCCGCTCCTTCAGCAACTGGAAGGCAGGCTTGACAGGTACACCGTCGGCCAATTTGAATTCACCCAGCAAAAACGGGTCAGCGCCCTCGCTGTGCGTCACGACTGGTTTATTGGTATTGCGATCCCACCACAGCTTATTCTGAGGATCGTAGCATCCCTCCTCTTCCGGCACCTCGGTGCGTACAAACATGCCGAACTCATCATGCACCGCATCAAGATTCACCAACTGACCGGAGTTGGTGTAACGCACCAGAAATTCACGGTCGTACAAGCCCAACGCGATCAGCTCATGTATCAGCGCCAGCATCAGTGCACCGTCCGTACCGGGACGGATCGGCACCCACTCGTCGGCAATCGCCGAATAACCGGTGCGTACCGGATTGATCGAGATGAAGCGCCCGCCTTCGCGTTTGAATTTAGAGAGCGAAATTTTCATCGGATTGGAGTGATGATCTTCAGCCGTGCCTATCATGATAAACAGCTTGGAGCGCTCAAGATCAGGACCGCCGAATTCCCAGAACGAGCCACCGATGGTATAGATCATGCCGGCGGCCATGTTCACTGAGCAAAAACCGCCGTGTGCCGAGTAATTGGGCGTGCCGAACTGACGCGCGAACATGCCGGTCAGGGCCTGCATCTGATCGCGTCCTGTGAACAGCGCGAATTTCTTCGGATCGGTGGCGCGCAAGTGCGACAGTCGTTTTTCAAGTATTTCGAAAGTTTCTTCCCAGCTGATTTCTTCGAAATCACCCGCTCCGCGTTCGGTTCCGGGCTTGCGGCGCAAGGGCTTGGTCAGCCGCGCGGGCGAATACTGCTTCATGATGCCGGAAGAACCCTTTGCACAAATCACCCCGTTGTTCAACGGATGATCGGGATTACCGTCTATGTAACGCACCTCGCCATTGCGCAAATGCACACGGATACCGCATCGGCAGGCGCACATGTAACAGGTGGTGTTGCGAACTTCATTCGTCGCATCCGTAACGGGCGGTGCCAAAGGGTCGTGCAAGGGTGAAATGGTACTGGAGGAATCGCTGGGATTATGGATTTTCATTCAAAGTTCCGCTGGTAAAAGTTCTGCTGGTAATTGAACGCCCATTATAATTGTTCTAACAATCCGTCAGTATGCTGCGATTGTAAAATCATAACGGTTTGATTAATATTCAACTCGTAAACCTGCCCTGAACAGCACGGGCAAATCAAAAAAACGTGGATTGTGGCAAAGCCTGAAAGACAAAATAACGAAAATGAGCCTTTTCAAAGGCATAGCATTATGCACGATAGTCAGAATGTATATCCATAGCCGTAATGAGCTATCATGCTATAGCCCGTAAGAGGGGTCGCGATTTAATGGGAAAAGCCATAACATCAACCGCTCAAAAATCAGGTCATATTAAGCCCTCGGCCTGAATTGCGTTTTAAATAGTAAATTCATTTCCGGCAGTCCAACATTGATTCATGATTGGGAGAGGTAATAGGATGGCACTGGTCAAACCGCACGGTGGGGACGCTCTAAATCCCCTGTTACTACAAGGGACTGAGCTTGTAAACGAACTGGAACACGCTCGTTCGCTGCCTCAGATTACAGTCAGTTCTCGCGAAAAAGGCGACATTGTAATGATGGGCATAGGCGGATTCACCCCGCTCGATGGCTTCATGTCCTCCAGTGACTGGCGGGGAGTCTGCGATGGCATGAGAATGGCGAATGGATTGTTCTGGCCCATCCCCATCACCCTTTCAACAGACAGTACTCGTGCCGAAGCGATCAAAACCGGCAGCGACATTGCCCTGATCGATCCTGACGATGGCAGCATTCTGGCTACGATGCGCATCACGGAAAAATACACCATAGACAAAGCACACGAATGTGCAACCGTATTTAATACCACCGACGCCGAACATCCCGGCGTTAAAATGGTGATGGAACAAGGCGATGTCAATCTGGCAGGTCCGGTAAAAGTACTTTCCCAAGGCGGTTTCGACACAAAATATGGTTCGCAGTTCATGTCGCCGCAGGAAACACGCGATTTGTTCGCAAGCATGGGATGGAACAAGATTGCAGCATTCCAGACGCGCAACCCGATGCACCGCTCACACGAATATCTCGCCAAAATCGCCATTGAAATTTGCGACGGTGTACTGATTCACTCCCTGCTCGGCAATCTCAAGCCCGGCGACATTCCTGCAGAAGTCCGCAGCGAAGCCATCTCCACCCTGACCGAAAATTATTTTGTTCCGAAAACCGTCATTCAGGCAGGCTACCCGCTTGACATGCGTTACGCAGGCCCGCGCGAAGCGCTGCTGCACGCACTGTTCCGCCAGAACTACGGCTGCTCGCACCTGATCGTCGGTCGCGACCACGCCGGTGTCGGCAACTATTACGGACCGTTCGACGCACATCACATCTTTGACAAAATTCCCGCAGGCTCACTGGAAACACTGCCGCTCAAGATCGACTGGACCTTCTGGTGTTACAAGTGCGGCGGCATGGCCTCAGCGCGCACCTGTCCGCATGAAGGATCAGACAGACTTTTGTTATCCGGCACCAAACTGCGGAAAATGCTTTCGGAAAATGGTGATGTGCCGGCCGAATTCAGCCGCCCTGAAGTACTGACGGTGTTGCGCGCCTACTATGCAGGACTGGCGGAAGATGAGAAGGTAGAGGTAAAGCTCAGCGGTCACTCCGGGCGCTGATTATCTTGGGTTTTCCACGCAGTGGTGGAAAGTTGTTTTATGTTTTATTTCACAAGGAGTAACGAGAATGCCAACGTACGTACGTACCGAAAAGTGTGACGGTTGCAAGGGACAGGACAAAACAGCCTGCATGTATATCTGCCCGCATGACCTGATGAAACTGGACAAAGATGGTTCCGAAACCGGACACGCGATGAAAGCGTTCAATCAGGAACCTGAGCAATGCTGGGAATGCTATTCCTGTGTAAAAATCTGCCCGCAAGGCGCTATTGAAGTTCGCCACTACGCTGATATCGTACCATTGGGTGGTTCTGTTCAACCGATGCGCGGTTCCGATTCGATCATGTGGACGATCAAGTTCCGCAACGGCAACATGAAACGTTTCAAATTCCCTATCCGCACGACATCTGAAGGTTCGATCGATCCTTACGGCAACAAACCTATGCCCAAGATGGCCGAACTGTCAGCTCCCGGCGTATTCACCAAAGAGGTGATGGGCGGCTACCGCGCCGGCAAGCCAGAAGAACTGATCCGCAGGTAGGTCGGGTTTTAACCCGACATCCCGGCCTGAAGGCCGGCCTACGAAAAATATAACCTGATTAATTTTATAAGGTGAACAAAAATGTCTGAAGGAACTTTTGGTAATCCACGTATCGTCGAAGAAGAACTCGATATCCTGCTGATCGGCGGCGGTATGGCTTGCTGTGGCGCTGCTTACGAAATGATGCGCTGGACGGAAGCCGTTGAGGCCGAGACCGGCACAAAACTTAAAATCAAACTGGTGGACAAGGCTGCAATGGATCGCTCCGGCGCCGTGGCTCAAGGTCTGTCTGCAATCAACACCTACATCGGACCGGAACAAGATCCGGCTGATTACACCCGCATGGTTTCCAACGACCTGATGGGTATCACACGCGACGATCTGGCTTACGATCTGGGTCGCAACGTGGATGATTCAGTGCATCTGTTCGAAGAATGGGGTCTGCCTATCTGGAAAACAGACGGCGACGGCGTGCGTCATGATGGTGCCGATTCCATCAAGGAAGGCTTGCCTACGCTGAAAGACGGCGGCAAACCGGTACGTTCGGGCAAATGGCAGATCATGATCAACGGCGAATCCTACAAGTGGATCGTTGCTGAAGCTGCAAAAAAGGTGCTGGGACTGGATCGCATCGAAGAGCGTATCTTCATCGTCAAGCTGGTCAACGACAAGAATGACCCGTCACGTATCGCCGGCGCGGTCGGTTTCTCGGTACGCGACAACACCATTCACATCTACAAGGCAAAATCCATCATGCTGGCCGCAGGCGGCTGCGTGAATCTGTTCCGCCCGCGTTCGGTCGGCGAAGGTCAGGGCCGTGCCTGGTATCCGGTATGGAATGCAGGTTCTACCTACGCGATGGCTGCTGAAGCCGGCGCTGAAATGACCATGATGGAAAACCGCTTCGTTCCCGCCCGCTTCAAGGACGGTTACGGTCCGGTCGGCGCATGGTTCCTGTTGTTCAAAGCCAAGGCAACCAACGCCTACGGCGAAGACTACATGGTCAAGAACAAGGAAATGCTGAATGACTATCCTCCGTATGGTCAGGCTGCTGTTCCGGCATCTTGCCTGCGTAACCACCTGATGTTGAAGGAAATGAAGGAAGGCCGCGGCCCGATCTACATGGACACCGTCACTGCGCTGGCAAAACTTCGCGAAACGCTGACACCCAAGGAAGTCAAGCACCTGGAAGCCGAAGCATGGGAAGACTTCCTCGACATGTGTATCGGTCAGTGCGGTATCTGGGTCGGTGAAAACATCGAACCTGAAAAGAAGATGTCCGAACTGATGCCAACTGAGCCGTACCTGCTGGGTTCTCACTCCGGTTGCTGCGGTATCTGGGTATCGGGTCCTACCGACGTCGGCGCACCGACTGACGAAGAGCATGCTGACAAGGACAAAATCCCGGCTCACCTGCCAAAAGGCTGGAACTGGGGTTACCGTTCGATGACCACCGTCAAGGGTCTGTTCACTGCCGGAGACGGCGTGGGCGCTTCCGGCCACAAGTTCTCTTCCGGTTCGCATACCGAAGGTCGCCTGGCTTCGAAGGCAATGGTGCAGTACGCACTCGACAACAAGGACTGGAAAGTCGAACTGGATACCGATGCCGCTACGCTGGCTGAAGAGATCTACCAACCGGTACGCAACTTCCTCCAGCACAAGGACTACACAACAGCGATCGATGTGAATCCGCATTACATCACACCGAAAATGTTGCAGTTCCGCCTGCAAAAGATCATGGATGAGTACGTCGCAGGCGTTGGCACTTACTACAATACCAACGAGAAGATGCTGGCCGTTGCCGAAGAGAAGCTGGAAATGCTTAAGGAAGATGCAATGAAGATGCGTGCGAAAGATCTGCACGAACTGCTGCGCGCATGGGAAAACTACCATCGCATCATTACTGCCGAAGCACACATGAAGCATATCCAGTTCCGTGAAGAATCCCGTTATCCGGGCTTCTACTACCGTACCGACAAGAACTTTGTCGATGAGGAAAACTGGCACTGCTTCGTCAATTCGGTATACGACAGACATACCAAGAAATGGAACTGCTTCAAGCGCAAACACGTCGATCTGGTCGATAAGTCCAAGCTGTTTAAACCCGCAACACCTCACTAAGTTTTGGTGAATTTGGGGTAACATAGACGGGCACCTTACGGTGCCCGTTTTATTAAAACCAAAACAAAACAGCCGCCCACGAAAGTCACGAACAAATTCAGATACATACATCAACATAATTCAGCACCATCAGGTGAATAATTATCCCCGTCTATGATATTTATTTGCGAGCAGCCGCTGTGTGGCTTGCCTGCTAAAACCGTTTCGTGAATTTCGTGTTTTTCGTGGATGAAAATATTTTCAAGAATAAACAAAAGAGAACAATATGACAGATACCTACATGGCAGCCGATCTTCCCTTTTCCGGCAGCCCGGTCATACCTGAGATGAGCGACGGCAACAAAAAAATTCAGTTTCAGTGCAAAAAAGGCATTGCCTGCTGGAATGCCTGTTGCAGCAACATCGACATATCGCTGACCCCTTACGATATTGTTCGTCTGAAACAGCACCTGGATATCACGTCCGGCGAATTGCTGCAAAAATATACCGTACCTTACGAACTGGAACCCGGCGGAATCGCAGGCGTGAAATTGCGCCCGGTCGAAAACGGCACGGCCTGCCAGTTCATGAAACCGGAAGGCTGCAGCGTATATGAAGATCGCCCCACCGCCTGCCGCTACTACCCGGTCGCCCTGCTCTCGATGCGCAAACAGGACGAATATACCGACACCAGTTCCTACGCACTGGTCAAGGAAGAACACTGCCTGGGCCATCAGGAAGCACGCAGCCTCACCATCGACGAATATCGCAAAGAGCAAGGCGTCGAAGAATACGACGAAATCGCGCGCGGCTGGCGACAACTCATCCTCAAGAAAAAATCTTCCGGCCCCAGCATCGGAAAGCCCACCAAGCGTAGCCTGCAATTGTTTTTCATGGTGTGTTACGACCCGGACCGGTTCCGCGAATTCGTGATCAGCGAAGGTTTCTCCGAACTCTACGACTTGCCTGTCGAAGAAATGGGGAAATTACTGCACAGCGACACCGAACTCATGCTGTTCGGCTTCCGTTTCCTTAAACAGGTGTTATTTGGCGAAAACACCATTGCGATGCATCAGGAAACGACCGCTAAACGCCTGGAACAGGCCAAGCAAAAATTACAGCAACTCGAGACGGAAGCCCGCGAAAAACGTTCAGCTGAAGCGGATGACATGTATAGCGAAAGCGAATAGGGATGCACGACGATGGCCTCTTGCCCGGCAAGAGGCCATCAACCTGGTTTTACCAGAAGCAAATCTCTGCGCCAACAAAATAATCACTTTAAAATCAAATACTTAATAACATATCAAACTAATTTGCGGTTTCAATGCGTCAGTTGCGCATACAACAGCGGCAATTCACGCGGCAATTCAGAGGGTTTGCGGATCACGATATAACCATTGACCCCGAACAGGTGAGGCAGGTAGCTGCCGCCTTTTTCGTCGATGGTGACGCAGAACGGTCGCAAGCCCATAAGGCGCGCCTCGTGGATGGCAGCTCGCGTGTCTTCCACTCCGTAGCGTCCTTCGTACTGATCCAGATCGTTGGGCTTACCGTCGGTGAGAATCAGCAACAGCCGTTGCGTCGCCGCCTGTTTAGCCAACAACTGGCTTGAGTGTCGAATGGCCGCCCCCATCCGCGTATAAAATCCCGGTTTGATTGCGGCAATCCGTCCGCGCACCTCGTCGTTGTACTTGCGTTCGAACTCTTTGAGCACATGGAAGCGGATATTTTCGCGTTTTAGCGAAGAAAAACCGTACAGCGCGAAACGATCTCCGGTGGCCGACAGCGCTTCGGAAAACAAAAACAGCGTGTCGCGGATCACGTCGATGACGCGTGCGTGGTCGTTGACGTAGGCGTCGGTGGACAACGACAGGTCGGCCAGCAGCAAACACGCCAGATCGCGATCCCGGTAGTGGTGCGCCTTATACAGCCCGGTCTCCCGCGCTTCCAGACCGCCGATCCGGTCTGCAGTAAATTGTACGCACGCATCCAGATCCAGCTCGGTGCCGTCGAATTGCCCCTTAAGCCACACCTTCGCTGGCATCAGCGCTTCGAACTGGCTGCGCAACCGGCGTGCCGTGGACGACAGGTGGGCCGGCAACGGCAACGGTTCTGCGTTGCGCGCCAGCATCGGCTGCAAGCGGCAGTGGGCAGGCTGCATACACTGTTTTTTATAGTGCCACTCGGGCAGCAAAATACCGCCACCCAGCGGCCGATCATCCGCTTCCTCGGAGGGCAGATCCAGATCGAAGCGCAGGCGCGATGCTGAAGTTTTACCGTCCTGAGTCACACTCAGATGATCCAGATCTTCCGCCGGGCGCTCGTCGGGGGGGTCATCTTCCTCGGTTGGACGATTGACCTTGATATATTCGGCCCAGCTGAAGATACTCTCCGCCCGAAAATACATCATGAAGGCGTTCTTTTCTTCCGGCATATCGACCCGCTCGGCCTGATAGCGCCGGTCATTTTCGCTTTTTTTGCTGTCGCCACCTTCATGGTTTTCCGGTTCCTTGCCGCCACCCTTGGCAGGCAGACTGACGGGCGGATCGGGGTGCAACCACAGACAAACCGGCTGAGGCGCGTGTCTGGCGGGCGGCAGCCGTTCGACACTGCCGGGATCGAGCAGCGCTGCGCGTATCGCTTCTTCCTGTTCCCGCGCTCCCGGCGGCAGACTTTTGGGCAGTGGACGCAGTGCGAGCACCGCCTCCGCCAGACGGCGGTAGCGCGGTGCAAGGCCCGGGAATCTTGTCAGCACAGCCAATGTCGCCAACTGGTTGCGCACGATCCAGGGTTGGCTTGAGTCAAGTTTGGCCGCCGCCAGCGCGATCAGCCACAAATACAGATCGCGGTTCAGGCTGCGCTGCGGAAAAAAATCGATCATGGCGGGCAGATTCAGCGTTTCACCGTCCAGCCAGGTTAATTCTGTCTTGAGGTTGCTCCCCGCGATGCGCTGCAACAAACTGCGCTTCGCACCGTGTATCGTCGCCGTGGCGGATTTCACCGCAAGCCCGCTGTCGCCGCCCCAGGCGCGGAACAAGATACCCGCCGTCTTGCTGATTTGTTCCAGCGTCACCGCCTCAGCCGGATAGCGTTTGTCCGCCGCACGGGTGATGAATTTATGCCACAGGGCGCCGACTTGTTCTTCCATTTACTTTTTTTCAACCCGTTGGTAGCAATGTATCGGGATGTCGATATGATGGCCGAAATCCCGTGCAGACTTGTCCAGCGCGCAATCATCGGCGACCCATTTCAGCAGCGTGCCGCGCGGGTTGCCGGCCTGCACCTGGCTGCACGCAGCTATGCACTGCACGCACTGGGTGCAGGTAAACATCGAGCGCTTGATGCTGCGCGGTCTCAAACGCATCGGGCAGACGTTGTTACAGGCGGCATTGCACGAGACACATTCGTCAGTGCGGCTGCGGTCGAAGCCGACAACCAGGGCTTTGGGGTTGCTCATCCACGCCAGACTCTGGAACAGGCCGACCGCACAAGCGTAGCGGCAGAACAGGTGGCGCGCGAACATGAATTCGACGAAAAACGCGAGCGTGCCGGCCGTTAGAAAAACGCCCTGATTGCGCGTCAGGGTGCCATGCCACAGATTGCCGTAAATTTCCGCCGGCGGCAGCAGATAGGTCAGCAGCGCAATGGCCCACAGGAACGCGATCGCGCTCACCAGCGGCAGCAAGATCAGCCAGTAGAACGGATTGGCGCGCGTGACGGAGCCGTCCGGATTTTTTTCGGGTAGCGCATGCCGGTCCCACAGGCTGGGGCGGCCGATGGCGCGACGCATCAACTGATTGATGGTCTCGACGACCGAAAAATGCGGGCACAGCCAGCCGCAATAAAGTCTGCCATATTTCCAGGAAATCGCCAGGCCTGCTGCTATGGTGCCTAAAATCGGCAAACCGCCGCGCAGCGTGATATTGAGAGCGGCCTGACCGGCGCTTATTTTTCCTGCCACAAAGTCGTCCAGCCCCAGCGTCCAGTGCATGCCGAAAAAAAAGAAATGCTTGAGATTCAGATCCAGTCGAAACAGGTCGAACACCGGCGCCAGCAGGAACAGCATGAAAAATCCGGCCTGTGCCAGCAGACGGTTACGCTGAAGGTTATTCATTTTCCTTCAAACCATCGCAGCCGGAGTTGTCACTTGCCGAAGGTGGCATAAACGATCTCCATCAGCGCCTCGGCGGTTTCCTCATCGTCAGTGAGCGGCTCCACCAGTGCGGCACGGCAGGCTTCCACCGGATCGAAGCCGCTGCCGATCAAGGTGGCGGTATAGACCAGCAGACGCGTGCTGGCCGCTTCTTCCAGATCGTGCTCCTTGAGCGCGCGCAGGCTGCCCGCCAGATTGACCAGGCGCTTAGCCAACATGGCGTCAGTTCCGGTCTCGCCGATCACGATCTGCTGTTCCAGTTCAGGTCCGGGAAAGTCAAAGCGCAGACTGACAAAACGCTGGCGCGTACTGGGTTTCATTCCCTTGAGGAAGTTTTGATAACCGGGGTTGTAGGACACGACCAGCATGAATTGTGGCGGCGCGTCGAGGATCTCGCCGGTGCGCTCAATCGGCAGGATACGGCGGTCGTCTGACAGCGGATGCAATACCACCGTGGTGTCCTTGCGCGCTTCCACCACTTCGTCCAGATAGCAGATGCCGCCTTCACGTACCGCGCGCGTAAGCGGGCCGTCATTCCAGTAAGTCACCCCGTCGCCGATCAGGTGTCGCCCCACCAGATCAGCCGCAGTGAGATCGTCGTGGCAGGCAACCGTGTAGAGTGGAAGTTTAAGTTTCGCCGCCATATGCGAGATGAAGCGCGTCTTGCCGCAGCCGGTCGGCCCCTTGATCAGCAAAGGCAGGCGGTTGCGATAGGCGTGCTCGAACAATTCGATTTCGTTGCCGTGCGGCTTGTAAAAAGGCAGCTCACTCATTTTCAGACCCGTCGTAAAGATTTAGCCTAGTCTAATTGAAGCGGTGAAATTTTTACTTGATCGTGGTCAAGTAAGCGATCGCAATCAACCCCGTCACCAGCACCAGCCATCCCAGCACGATGCCGCGCCATAGCCATCGGGTGTGGCGCAGATCCATGAAGTAGCTGGCCACCATCTGCACCTTGATCACGGCGATGCCGAGCACAGTCAACATGACCGCTGTGCCACCCATACCCGCTTCACCGATGGCATAAGTCGCCACGGTCAACAACATCAGGGACAGCCAGATCAGGGTACAGGGGCGCATAGGTTTGGTCACAATTTGCTAATGAATCACGTAGATAAGCGGAAAAAGGATGATCCACAGCAGATCCACCATGTGCCAGTAAGAAGCGCCGGTTTCCACGCCGGTATGATTTTCCGCGCTATAACCGCCCCGCCTCGCTTTGAGCATCACCGCCGCGAGTATCAGCATACCCAGGATCACATGCATGAAATGGAAGATTGTCAGCGACAGATAGAACATATAAAAGGTGTTGGTACTGAGCGTGATACCGCTGGAAAATTTTCCGTAAAACTCGAATGACTTGATCGCCAGAAATATCGCGCCAAAACCGATGGCAGCACCGATCCAGCGTGCACATTGATTTGAGTATCCCTGTTTGATGGCCGCCACTGCGCGCACCACAAAATAACTACTGGTAATCAGTACCAGCGTATTGATCGCACCTGAGGTACGGCTCAGATGCTGTTGCGATGCATCGAACAACGCGATGTTATGCGCACGGGCAAAGGCGTAGGCTGCAAAAAAGATGCCGAAAGCCAGCAGTTCGGCAAAGATGAAAAACCAGATCGCCAGGTCGCCGGGCGGCGTGGCGTATACTTGATGTGCAGATTTCGGATTATTTATCAAAATAATCATATAGTTATAATTAGCTTTAACGATCAGCAACAGAATGAAGGGGCGCGAGCGCCCCTTCGAAAGTACATATAACAGACTTAAGCGTCCGTCTTCACAACGTTACTCGGCGGCCTGCGCCTCGCTGTTCTTGAAGAAGAAACTCCAGATGTAGAGCACCAGACCGACCAGGAAGACCAAACCGGAAAACTCACGCGCCCAGTAGAAGATCCTGATCTGATCCTGCGCATCCATGAAACTCATCGGTGAAGTGCCCATGCGTTGCAGCCAGATTTGCAAGATACCGGCAGCGGTGAGGAACAAGGTGATGCACACGATGGAGATGGTCATCAACCAGAATGCCCACATTTCCATGACTTGCGACGACCTTGAATTGGCACTGCGTCCGCGCAACATCGGCATGGCGTAGGAAATCATGGTCAGATTCACCATCACATAAGCACCGTAGAACGCCATATGACCGTGGGCCGCCGTGATTTGCGTGCCGTGGGTATAGAAGTTCACCGGCGCCAGGGTGTGTAGAAAGCCCCACACGCCAGCCCCCAGGAAAGACATCACACCGGTGCCGAGCGCCCACAGTGTTGCGGCTTTATTGGGATGCTCGCGACGGCGACGGTTCACCATATTGAAGGCAAATACAGTCATCATGAAGAACGGTATGGGCTCCAGCGCGGAGAACACGGAACCGAACCACTGCCAGTATTCCGGCGTACCGATCCAGAAGTAGTGGTGACCGGTGCCGATGATGCCGGTGATCAGCGTCATGGCGATGATGATGTACAGCCATTTTTCAATGACTTCACGGTCCACGCCGGTGATCTTGATCAACACGAAGGCCAGCATCGCACCCAGAATCAATTCCCATACGCCTTCTACCCACAGATGCACGGTCCACCACCAGAAATACTTGTCCAGCACCAGGTTGGATGGATTATAGAAAGAGAACAGGAAGAAGATCGCCAGGCCCCACAACCCTAACAGCAGCACCAGACTGATCGACGTCTTGCGACCCTTCAGTACGGTCATGCTGATATTGAACAGGAATACCAGCGCCACGATCACGATACCGACTTTGGTCGGCAGCGGTTGCTCGAGGAATTCCCGTCCCATGGTCGCCAGAATGTCGTTGCCGGTCATGCTGGCCAGTGTGGCGTAGGGAACGGTCAGATAGCCGACGATGGTCAGTGCACCGGCAACCAGAAACACCCAGAACATCAGCCAGGCCAGCTTGGGGCTGAACAACTCGGTCTCCGCCTCTTCCGGGATCAGGTAATAAGCCGAACCCATGAAGCCGAACAGAATCCACACAATCAGCAGGTTAGTGTGGACCATGCGGGCCACGTTGAAAGGGATGGCGGGAAACAGAAAGTCGCCCACCACATATTGATAGCCCATTATCAGTCCGAACAGAATCTGTCCGAGAAACAGGCCAATGGCGGCAATGAAGTAAGGCTTCGCCACCGCTTGGGATTTATATTGCATCTTGAATACCTCCTAAATCATTTAATAACAGAGCGTGCCGGATCAGCCTTCAATGTTCGGCGGCCAGTTATTGGTGTTGATTTCCGACGTCCATTTAAGGAACGCAACCATGTCATCGAGTTGCTGATCGTTCAGGTCAAATTGCGGCATTTGACGACGGCCCGGCGCACCGGTAGGTTGTCCCTTGATCCACATCTTGATGAAATCGCCGCCACGGCGCTTGTATACGTTACCCAGTTCAGGGGCGAAATAAGCACCTTCACCCAGCAGCGTGTGGCATCCGATACAGTCGCGCGTTTCCCAGATGTGCTTGCCGCGTACCACGGAATCGGTGATGTTCTCACGGTGATCCCGTTTCGGCAGCGTCTGCACCGTGTCGAAGGTCAAGGCGAGAAACAACAGGAAGAAAAATACGGCTCCCCCATAAAATATGTTTCGCGCCATCGCCTTGGTAAATGTTTCGTTCATAACTTACCTCCACCCTGAATTGTTGTTGGCTCCAAACCTGATTGCCGACTGCCCCGTTCAAAGCAAAACGAGAAAGTCATACAACAGGCTCCTGAAATACTGCCTGCGCATAGTAGCCGCGAGGTATTCGATGCGTCCTTGACTCAGGTCAAGACAATCCAGACACGGCATTATTTTGTCTTCCGGCGCTGCCAGCTGCGCTATCATTGCGACGGTTTCCAACAGGCGGGCACTCACGATGATGGTTTTACTGGTAATGGCGGCCATGCTGGCCATGGCGGGCGCATGGCTGCTGCCAGGCGATTTTCATCCTGCGGCGCATATTCATCTGGCTTTTGCGCTCGGCGTGATGCCTATGATCATGGGCGCGATGATGCATTTTGTCCCGGTGCTGACTCGCACGCGCGCAGCATCCCGCCGCGCTGAGGCATTACCCGCACTGGCCTGGACGGGCGGTGCGCTGATTGTGGCCTTTTTCATCTTCAGCTTGCCGGAAATCTTGCGCAGCGCAGCCGCGCTCCTTGCGCTGTCTGCCTGTTTCGGACTGGGCGTGTGGCAAGTCAAGCGAAGCCGTGCGGCATTGGGCGGTGCGCATCCCGGTGTGCGCTGGTATCTTGCGGCGCTGGCCTGTCTGGTTGCCGGCTTGCTGGCGGTGCTGTTCATGTCGGTGTGACGAATTTCCGTGCTGAAATTTTCTGCCTTCATGGTGCAGCGCCGTTGCTGGCCGCAGCACTGGTCGGATTTTCCATTGCGCTGATCGCAGGTGGCGCACACGCTGCAGGCTGGATGAGTTCCAACGGCGTGGCGCATTTATTTGTTTTTTCCTTCCTGTTTCCGTTGGTGAGCGGTGCGGCAGGGCAGCTTCTCCCGCTTTGGATCAGACCCGGGCGTCAGACGGAATGGCATGCACAGGCGCGTCATCGATTAACCTTTGCATCCGGTGCCCGCGCCGCACTATTTCTTCTCGCTGGCCTTCTTGCCGCAGCAGGATTTAATTGGGCCAACTATCTGGCCCTCGCAGCGATGGCGCCCTTTGCACTGGCGGCAATCAGTTTGTTACGGTCGCGAATCGCTGATGCGTAAAACTTAGCTTCCCTGTTCCTGATACTTACCTTTATAATCTCCTACCAAAAATCAGGGGGTTACCTTGCCAAATCCAGTAAAAATCCCTGCTATCCTGGCAAATATTCCGATGTTCGGGGAAATGTCGCCGGAAGAAATCGAACTGATTGTTCAGGGCACACGCGCAATACAGTTGGCGCGCGGCGATGTATTGTTCCATCGCGGCGATCCTTCCACTGGTTTTTATGTCGTGATTCACGGACAGATCAAACTTGCTTTGTCTTCGCCGCAGGGAATCGAAAAAGTACTGGAGTTATTCGGCCCCGGTCAGAGTTTCGGCGAAGCGCTGATGTTTCTGGATAAACCCTACCCTGTTTACGCTCAATCGCTGACGGATTCTCTGGTGCTGCATATCAACAGAAATGTGATCTTCAGCGGTATAGACAGCGACCCGGTATTCTGCCGCAAAATGCTGGCGGGACTTTCCTTCCGGCTGCACCGCCTGATTCATTACGTCGAATCGTTCTCCCTGCGCTCCTCGGCGCAACGCGTCATCGGCTATCTGTTGCAATCTTTCGAAGGTACCGAGTCAGGTCAGGATGTTCAGATCTGCCTGTCGGCCAACAAGAACGTGATCGCATCCAACCTCAACATTACCCCGGAAACGTTCTCCCGCATCCTGCATCTGTTGTCAGATAAGGGATTGATTGAAGTGAACGGCAAGGACGTGTGCATCAGGGATATTGCCAAGCTGCGCGCCTACGAAGAATGATCTGACCGTTGTCAGGACCGGCGTTCCGACTTGATGCTAGATTGACCGTTTCCCTGGGTGAATTTTCAGTCTGCCGGATTGCAGATGTTCGCGACATACTGTTGACGAGAC
>JAPLQK010000065.1 GCA_026399735.1 Pseudomonadota bacterium | reverse complement strand
ACAGACGCAGGACTTCATGACCGCGCACTGGGCGCATCTGCCTTATGAGTTGCTGGGCCGTGTTTCCAACCGCATTATCAACGAAGTGCGCGGCATCAACCGTGTGGTCTACGACATCTCAGGAAAACCACCCGCCACCATCGAGTGGGAATAATGATTTAAGGTCTGTCAGCGTCTGGCCATACCAAGCAAAAAACACCGTCAAGCCCCGCAAGCGTGGGGTTTTTCGCTTCTGCGCCAAGCAAAATTTTGGCTTGCTTGCAGGCTCTATTCCGGCAGTCATTGCAGGCTCTATTCCGGCAGTCATTGCAGGTTGTATGCTTGCAGGAAGATTTTTGGCGGGCCGGCTTCAAATTGCGCTTGCATGTGTGTTGGTATTCGCCGGACTAAAAACATTTCTGTAATGATCAGGCTACTCATGAATTTTTCATGACTGATAATGTTTAACAAATTAATCAATAAGTTGGATAGAATATTTATCTTATGTTCGAACATATACTTCCGAAAATCGTTGCCATCGCAGTGAATGCCGGGCAAGCCATCATGGAGATTTATGCCGATCCGGCCAATGCTGTGATGACCAAGGCAGACAATTCCCCGTTGACTCAGGCTGATCTTGCAGCCGATCGCGTGATCAGCGCGGGTCTGGCTGATCTGGTATTGGGCTGGCCTGTACTCTCCGAAGAATCCGCACAGATTGCCTATGATGAACGTCAAGGCTGGCAGCGCTTTTGGCTGGTCGATCCGCTCGATGGCACCAAGGAGTTTATCAAACGCAACGGCGAATTTACCGTCAACATTGCGCTGATTGAGAATGGTGAGCCAATACTGGGCGTTGTGTATGCGCCAGTTTTGGACGTATGTTATTTTGCGGCGCGAGGTGTCGGCGCATTTGTCAGGCGTGGTGCTGAAGAAGCGCAAGCAATCAGCGTTAAAACGCACGCGCCGGGCGAACCTGTTAAAGTCGTCGCCAGTCGCTCACACGCAGACGAACGAACGGCAGCTTTGCTTCAAAAGCTTGGTGAATACCAGTGCATCAGCATGGGCAGTTCGCTCAAACTCTGTCTGGTCGCCGAAGGGGCTGCGCACATCTATCCGCGCCTGGGGCCGACCATGGAATGGGATACTGCCGCGGCTCATGCAGTAGTCAACTGTGCGGGAGGTCTTGTCTGCAACAAGCATGGTGACGAACTACGCTATAACAAACCTGACCTGCATAATCCGGAGTTTTTTGTATTTTCCACTGATGATGAGGTTTTTCTCACGTTCATTGCTGTTGATTTCTCCGGAGCTGCGCATTGAATTGTGAGCATGCTTAATGACCATTGACCATTGACCATTGATCATTGATCATCGCCTATTTATTCTGGCATATATGAATATCGTGGTAATGGGTGTATGTTTCGTTCTGAGTTGCGTTGTTGGCTTGGTTCTGAAAAAAGGAGATATATCATGAAAAATCTGCTTGCAGGTCTGTTTGGTATGGCTGCATTTTTTGCATCATGCAGCTTTGCCGGAAGTTTTCCGGATAAATCCGGCTATTTGATTGACGAGCGTGGCAATGTAGTCAAAAACGCTTACGGGGAATGTTGGCGTACCGGATATTGGACATCTGCAATGGCGATCGCGGAATGCGATCCCGGCCTGGTGAAGCAGGAAGAGCCCAAAAAAATTCTGGTCGTGCCGCCTGTCATTCAGGAGAAGCACGTGGTCATTCCCGGTGTTCCGTTAATCCGTATCAGTGCCGGGACCCTGTTTGATTTTGATAAGGCCGATGTTAAGCCGGAAAGGCAGAAAATTCTGAATGATGCAATTGTCACCGGACTGAAGCTGCGTTCAGATACGGAACTGCTGACCATTACAGGACATGCCGACCGCATCGGCACTGAGAAATATAATCAGGATCTGTCAGAGCGCCGCGCTTATGCTGTCAAGGCCTATCTGGAACAACAGGGCATTGCCGTCGAACGCATGAGTGCCTACGGGAAGGGTGAATCCATCGTGTCACTGTCGAATCGGTTGCCAGATAGTCTGGTAAAAACCAGGCTCTTGGATTTTAGTTTTTGACGGCTGCGATAGAAAATAAAAAACCAGCCTGAGCTGGTTTTTTATTTGTTTGATTCTTTAGCTTAGTCCTTGCTGCTGAACAGTTGTCCAACCATCCACAATGCAAAACCTGTTGCCAGAATTGCAGTTCCTACGGATGCTACGGTAGCGATAATAGACATATATTCTCCTCCCAAGAGATGATAAATAAAAACCAGAAACAACAGTGCGAATCGTAGCACAATTCTTTTTTAAGTTAAATATTTTTTATAGATAGTTTTCAAAGCCCGACGGTGTTTTCCGTAGGCAAGGGAGGGGTAATAGTTTGAAAATCAGGGAAGCGGATTGACAGGCTTCCCTGCGGGATGTGTTTAGTTGCTTTTGAAAAGCTGGGTAACCATCCAGATTGCGAAGCCGACTGCCAGTGTTGCGGTGAAGATAGAAGCTACCGATGCGATAATTGCCATTTTTATTTCCCCCTGAGTGTTTCATTGTTCAGCTATCGAATAATAGTTGACTGAAACTATTTGTATTATACAAGCTATTTAGTCGGGAATACACACAATTTTTCAAGGGGTAATCAACCTTTTCTTAGTGCGTCAGATTTGAGATTGCAGGATATACAGGTATCATCGCACCGCTATGAAAAAACTCTATATAAAAACTTATGGCTGTCAGATGAACGAGTATGACTCGGACAAAATGGCAGATGTGTTGCGTGCCTGTGACGGAATGGAGGCGACCGACAAGATCGAAGAAGCCGATGTCATTCTGTTTAACACCTGCTCGATACGCGAGAAGGCTGAAGAGAAGGTGTTCTCCGATCTGGGGCGGGTGCGGCCATTAAAATTGGCAAAACCCGATCTGATCATCGGTGTGGGTGGTTGTGTTGCCAGTCAGGAAGGCGATGTAATTATCAGGCGCGCGCCTTATGTGGATGTGGTGTTCGGGCCGCAGACGCTGCACCGTCTGCCGGATCTGATCAAAGCCCGTCGTGATACGGGGCGTTCTCAGGTGGACATCAGCTTTCCCGAGATCGAAAAATTTGACCATCTGCCGATACCGCAGACGACATCAGCCTCTGCTTTTGTTTCCATCATGGAAGGATGCAGCAAATACTGCACGTTTTGCGTGGTACCGTATACACGCGGCGAAGAAGTGTCGCGGCCGCTTGCCGATGTGATGAAGGATATCGATGAACTGATTGCTCAGGGCGTCAAAGAAGTGACGCTGATCGGTCAGAATGTGAATGCCTATGCAGGCGATGATGATGGCGATACAGTGGATTTTGCCTATCTGTTGCAGGCGATCGCCGAATTGCCTGAAATATTACGCATACGCTACAGCACCTCGCATCCGAGAGATATGAGTCAGCGTCTGATCGATGTGTATGCCACAAACCCGAAGCTGGTCAGTCATTTGCACCTGCCGGTGCAGTCGGGTTCGGATCGCGTGCTGGCGGCGATGAAGCGCGGCCATACCGTGCTGGAATACAAATCCGTGATTCGCCGGGTGCGCGCCGTCCGTCCCGATATCTGCGTCACTTCCGATTTTATTGTCGGTTTTCCCGGCGAGACCGAAGCTGATTTTGAAGCGACGCTGAAGCTGATCGATGATATCGGCTTCGATAACAGTTTCAGCTACTTGTATAGTCCGCGCCCCGGCACACCCGCCGCCGAGATGACAGACAACACGCCGCTTGAGGTCAAGTCTGCGCGCCTGAAACGTCTGCAGGATCGCCTGTCCTCGCAGGAAGATGCTGTTGGTCAGTCCATGTTGGGTTCGGTGCAGCGGGTGCTGGTGGAAGGCGTCTCCAAAAAGGATCTGCTGGAAATGGCCGGGCGTACCGACAACAACCGTGTGATCAATTTTCGCGGCTCGCCCGGCATGATAGGGCGCTTCGTCAATGTGAGCGTGACTGAAGTGGTCAGGCATACGTTACGTGGCGAACTGGCAGGGGGCGCGTTATGAGTACATCAGATAACAGGCCGAAATTATCGCTGACAGTGCAGTACATGATTCCTGCATTACCGACGCGCCCGCAGTGGCGGCGCTGGATTAAAGCGGCGTTACAGATTGATGTGAGCCTGACGCTGCGCATCGTGGATCAGGCGGAAGGTCGTGAGCTGAACAAGGCCTACCGGGGCCGTGATTACGCAACCAATGTGCTGACCTTCGTATACGACGAAGAGGGTGAATTGTCGGGTGATGTTGTGATCTGTGCGCCGGTGGTGGCAAGAGAGGCCGCTGAGCAAAACAAGGACTTACTTGCGCATTATGCTCATCTGGCGATTCACGCTGCGTTGCATTTGCAAGGCTATGACCACGAAGAGGATGCAGAGGCGACAGAGATGGAAGCGCTGGAAACTGCGTTGATGTTAAAATTGCGGTATCCTGACCCTTATCTGGAAACCTGACACCTGAAAATGGACGAGCCTGAGAGTAGTAAACCCACCCTGTTGGAACGTTTATCCGCGCTGTTGCTGCGCGAACCTGAAGACCGTGAGCAGTTGATCAAGCTGCTGCACGGGGCTTATGAAAATAATCTGCTCGATGCCGATGCGCTGTCGATGATGGAAGGCGTGTTGCAAGTCTCCGAACGCCCGGTGCGCGAAATCATGATCCCGCGCGCACAAATGGATGTCATCGACATCAGTCAATCTCCGGAAGCATTCATCCCCTTTGTCATTGAAACTGCGCACTCGCGCTTTCCGGTGATTGAAGGCGACAAGGATCACATCATCGGTATTTTGCTGGCGAAAGACTTGCTGCGCTACTACGCGGGTGAAGAATTTAACGTGCGTGACATGTTGCGTCCGGTGGTGTTTGTGCCGGAATCCAAGCGCCAGAACGTGTTGTTGCGCGAGTTTCGCAGCAACCGCAATCACATCGCACTGGTGGTGAATGAATACGGCGGCGTATCGGGTATGGTGACGATCGAAGACGTGCTGGAGCAGATCGTCGGTGACATCGAGGATGAATACGACTTCGATGCGGATGAGGACAACATTATCGCCGATGGAACCGGTCAATACCGCGTCAAAGCCGATACCGAAATAGACGATTTCAATGCGGTGCTGGGTTCAGAGTATAGCGACGAAGATTGCGATACCGTAGGCGGACTGGTGCTCAAAGCCGCCGGACAACTGCCGAAATGTGGTGACCGGCTTCAGCTCGGTGCGCTCATTTTTACTGTGTTGCGTGCAGACAGTCGCAGGTTGTACACCTTGCTGGTGGAACGAAGCAAATCGGCTGTCTAAACTATTCTGCCGCTGCGCTGCCGGTTTTTTCGGCTAAAGGTTTGCCCATTGCCAGCGAGTAGAAACGTTGCGTGAACCGAGACGGGTAGATCATCACCAGCAAGGCGGTGAGCGTAATGCTGATCAGAACCACCATGTACGTCGTATCGCGAATGATTTCGCCACCGGTTACGCCGTATTGCAGCGGCAACGCGGCCAGCACTGCGGCGGCCAGTCCTTTGGGTACCATCATCGAGGTGATAGCGGTATCGCGCAAACTATATTCGGGATCGCGGAATGCCATGCGGGTTAACACGATGCGCATAAGATAAATCAGCAGCACAATCGCAGCGGCTGCCAGCGCCAGATGCAGATCGCTGAAGTGGATGGAAATACCCAGATAGATGAAAAAGTAGGTTCTGAGTAAAAAGACCGCTTCGCTGTAAAACGCCAGATCAATGTCGTTGAGCGGTACGATGTTCCGGTCTATGCTCGGGATGCGGTGCAGTTTGAATTCCTCAAAATTGGTCAGCGTGAAACCCAGTGCCAGCGCTGCAATGGCACCGGAAAATCCCAGCCCTTCGGTTGCGCCATACACGATGAACACGTAAGCTAAGGTGGATGAAATGGTATTGGGGAAGTCGCGTACCTTGCCCAGTACCAGCAGCCAGCCGATGCCGCCCAGCACGCCAATCACGATCGCAAAGACCATTGCAGACAACACGCTGCCGATCAGTTTGCCAGGTTCGAGCCCGCCTTGTGTGTAGATCTGCAGTAACGCAAATACGCCGATGATGCTCAGCACGTCGGTCAGTGCGGACTCCAGTATCATCACGGTGGCAGGCTTGTCGGATACGCGCAAGGCTTTGACCAGCGGGATGATGACGGCAGGAGAAGTGCTGCCCAGCGTCAGACCCAGCATGGCGGCAGGCAGCATTGTTAAACCGAGCGCATAGATGCCTGCCAGGGTTGCGATGAGTGCGGTCAGTACAAAGCAGACGATCGCGAGTTTGCCGGTTGTGGCCAATGATTTGCTCAGTACATTGATGTCCAGCGTCGTGCCCCCTTCGAACAGGATCACGACCAGTGCGATGGTGGCGAACAGGGAGCCAACCTTGCCGAAGTCAACGGGCGACACGAAGCCCAGGATCGGGCCCAGTACGATGCCGACGATGACCAGTATCAGCACGTCGGGGATATTTGTTTTGCGAAATTGCAGGGACAGAAAGTGTGCAAAAAAGACGATCAGTCCGATGAACAGAATCGTTGTGGACATTCTCTAACCTTTAAGTTTGATAGGCGGCGGATTATACATGCCGGATATTACAGTCAGTTGCACGGGTATCTGGTTGTAACCGTTCGTTCCATCATGCGACAGGCTGTGTTTAACGCAAATTTATGTTGTGGGGTTTTGCGTGTGCGGGACGGAATGCCTTGCATTGTTCGGGATCGGACTCCAGATACGCGCCTTCGATCAGGTCGATGCAATACGGAATTGCCGGAAATACCGCATTCAGACAATCGTCGATGGACGAAGGTTTGCCGGGCAGATTCACGATCAGGCTCTTGCCGCGTATGCCGGCCGTTTGGCGTGACAAAATTGCAGTCGGCACGAATTTCAGCGATGCGCTGCGCATCAGTTCCCCGAAACCCGGCATCATTTTTTCGCATACCGCTGTCGTGGCTTCAGGGGTGACATCGCGTAGCGCAGGGCCGGTGCCGCCTGTGGTGACGACCAGACTGCAGCCTTCACGGTCGCACAGTTCGATCAGCGCGGCCTCAATCAGCGGCTGTTCGTCGGGAATGACCCGTGCGACGGCTTCCCACGGGCTGGTCAATACGCGATCAAACCAGGCGCGCATCGCAGGCCCGCCCTTGTCTTCATATTCGCCGCGACTGGCGCGATCTGAAATAGTCAAAATGCCGATGCGTGCAATGTTCATGTTTATTCCCTGAAATTGATATCGTTCTGAAAGGCTGTCCCGTCCAGCAATTGCACGGTTACCTGAGCGCCGGCGGCCAGTCCTGTGCCCTCCGCCGGCATGACCATCAAACCGTCGGCGCGGGCCATGGACAGCAGCACGCCGCTGCTCTGTGTGCCGGTGGAACTGGCAAGATAACCGGCATCGTCCTGTGTCAGTTGCACGCGGATAAATTCGGTACGTCCCGGTCGAATTTTGACCGGGTGCGCCAGACGCGCCGTCACGGTGCGGCGGAACAGGCGCGGATTGCCCATCATGCGGCGCAGGGCAGGGGCGACGAATTCTTCGAAGCAGACCATACTGGAGACGGGATTTCCCGGCAGTCCGAATACAAAAGCGTCTGGGGCTGTGTTTGCATGAGTTGTAGTGCATTGCAACACGCCGAACGCCAGCGGATGACCTGGCTTCATCGCCACGCGCCAGAATTTCATCGAAACCCCCAGCTTTTCGATGGTTGGACGCACATAGTCATGCACTCCGACCGAGGTGCCGCCGGACACCAGCAGCACGTCATATTCCAGTCCGAGTTTGAGGTATTGCTCAAGTTCCGCCGGATCATCGCGCGCGATGCCGAGCAGCGCAGGTTGAATGCCGAGCGCTTGCACCTGAGCCATCAGCGCGTAAGTGTTGGAGTCGGGAATCTTGTTCGGGTCGACCGGATCATTCATCGCTTCCAGTTCATTGCCGGTGGACAGGATGGCCACGCGCGGACGGCGATACACCTGCATCTTTGCGGCTTTGACCGTTGCCAGGATGCCGATCACGCCCGGTGTGATTTCAGTCCCTTTGCCGATCACCACATCGCCATTGCGCATATTTTCGCCTTTAGGGCGCACATCGTGTCTGGTTTTTACCGACACAATGATCTGCACGGTGTCAGCCGGTAATGCCAGCGTGTCTTCCACCCGTATCACCGCATCTGCACCCTGCGGCAGCGGAGCGCCCGTCATGATGCGCGAACACTGACCTGCCCGGACGGTCTTGCCTGGCATGTCGCCTGCCTTGATATCCTCGATGATTTCAAGCGTAGCGGGTGTCGCAGTAAGATCGCAGCTCCGCACCGCAAAGCCGTCCATCGCCGACACGTCGTAAGGCGGCAAGTCGCGGTTGGCAAGAATGTCCTCAGCCAGTACGCGTCCCAGCGAGTGTTCCAGCAGAACTGGTTCTGTATCCAGCACCTTGATTGATTCGAAAATGATGCGCTGCGCGCTGCTGATTTTCAAGTGTTCCATTGCTGCCCTTTTTAATGTCAAACTCACGCATTGATTTATTTTTTACATCAAATTTAGCCGCATTATGATGCGTACCCGGTGCGGCATGTTGATGCGGGTGTTTTTGTTCAGAATGTGCTGTTGCTGTGGCGTTTTGATAAAGGCATTTTGATCAACGCAGTAGTAGCTGTTCAAATTCGGCAGCAGGTACCGGGCTGCTGGTCAGATAGCCTTGAAACAAGTCGCAACCCTGAGTTTCTAAAAAGGCGAGTTGATTCTTGTTTTCAACACCTTCGGCTAGCACTTTTAAACGCAATGAGTGCGCCATGGCGATAATTGCAGTGGCAATCTCCATGTCGTCACGGTGTAATGGAATATCGTCAATGAAACGTTTATCGATTTTCAACACATCCAGCGGAAACAGCTTCAGATAAGCCAGCGAAGAATAACCGGTGCCAAAGTCGTCAATCGCCAACCGTACGCCAAGTGCCTTTAAACGGTTGAGAATCAGGATTGCTTCAGTTTCGCGTTGCATCAGGGCGCTCTCGGTCAGTTCCAGTTCCAGATAAGCCGCCGGGAAACCTGTATCACGCAATACCTGCGTAACGGTTTCACTGATGTCACCTTGCAAAAACTGGTACGGGGACAGATTGACAGCCAGCGTAAGCGGCGGCAAACCCGCTACTCTCCAGCGCTGTCCTTGTGCACATGCTTCTTTCAATACCCAGTCGTCAATTTCGCCAATCAAGCCGCTGGCTTCAGCAATGTGAATGAAACGAGCAGGCTGGATCAGGCCGTCCTCCGGTGATTGCCAGCGCACCAGGGCTTCGGCGCCGACAATGAGACCGGTGCGAATGTCCACTTGCGGCTGGTAATACACGCGTAGTTCGTCATGCTTGATGGCATGACGCAATCTCACTTCAATATCCACGCGTTCGCGTGCCGCAAGTGTCAGACTCTCAGAGAAATACACAAAACGACCGCGACCTTCATTCTTTGCCTTGTATAGCGCACTGTCGGCATGTTGTAACATGAGTTCAGGTGTGCTGCTATGCCCGGGGAAGATACTGATACCGACACTGGCACCGATGCGCACCTCGATGCTGTCAGCCAGTCGAAAGGGTTCGCTCAAAATCTCAATGACTTCATTCGCGATATGCGCAGCATCTTTGGCATCCGTGATATCTTCCAGTAATACGGTAAATTCATCACCGCCCAGACGGAAAATCGTATCTCTTTCGCGCCATTGCGCTAACAGTCTGGAAGCCACCTGTTGCAACAACTCATCCCCCACCAGATGTCCGTAACTGTCGTTTACATCCTTGAAACGATCCATATCGATCATCAGTAACGCCAGATACTTGCCATCCCGCTGCGCTCTTGACATGCTGTGCTCTAAATTCACCAGCAGTGACGAGCGATTCGGCAGCCGGGTCAGCGGGTCGTGATGGGCTAGAAAATCGAGATCAGCCTGTGTTTGCTTGAGGGTAGAAATATCAGCAAAAACAGTAACAAAGTGGCTAATCACACCGGAAATGTTTTTGACGACCGCAATACTCGCCAACTCAGGGTATATTTCACCGTTCTTGCGCCGATTCCAGATTTCTCCTTGCCAATGACCAGCGCTTGCAATACTGTCTTGAATGACCGCATAAAATGCGCGGTTATGACGCCCGGATTGAAGTATTTCCGGTGTTTTTCCCATCAAATCAGCTTCTGAATAACCGGTAATATCGGTGAAGGCCGGGTTGATACGCACGATACGATTGCTGGTGTCGGTTACCATCACCCCTTCCCGCGTGCTGTCAAATACAGCCGCCGCCAGACTCAGGCCAAGCTCAGAGGTTTTTCGTTCGGTGATGTCCCTCACGCCAATGACATAGGCTAGCTGTTTTTCCCAGGTGATGGGCGAGGATCGCAACTCGGCCCAACCTATGCTGCTGTGACGGATCAAATTGATGTCTTGACAGGCTGAGCTGACAGACAGCGGAATGGCCAGATCACGGCCCTGCAATTCGCCGCGATCAAAAATATGTTCGGCACTTTGATTGGCATACAACACAGTGCCATGTTGATTCACCACCACAATGCCGTCCGTGATCGTTGCTAAAATCAGCTCAATGTTGGCTTTTGTTTCAGTCATGACGGCTCATTTGGAAAATCATTCCGCATGCAGGTTACAGGACGATCGTGTCAGAGCTATTGCCATTTTGTGCCGTGACGGTGGCCAGTATCGGATGCATTTTGGACAGGTCGCCTAGCAGCTTCAAAATGGGTTCAGGTATCTCACGCACCAGCATCGGCGTGGCAAACACATCTTTTTCCAGTGCTTTTTCAGGCATGCTCAACACTTCCACCACATCCAGCATCCAACATCCCGGCGAATAGCTTGCTGCCAGCTCATGTCCGAGTTGAGTGATAAATTGCTGAGCCTCCGGATTGACGGACATGACATACAGCGTCAGTTTGATCTTGCGGCTAGCCTGGTTTTTCTCATCGAAAAAGCGTGCGGATTTGGCAATATAGCGAATCTGGGTGGACGACAGCGGTTTGCTGGCTAATTGAAAAACCAGCCCTTCGGCTTGCGCTGCTTTCAGGTTGATCAGGTATTCCTGCGAGAAGGCGGTGACGATGTAGATCTTTAACGTGTTATCCATTGCCAGCAAACGGCGCATCGTCTCGACCCCGTCAATCCCTGGCATTTTTAAATCCAGAAAAATCAAATCAGGGCGCGCAGCCTTGACCAGTTCTATTCCTTGCAAACCGTCATTTGCCACACGCACCGCACAGCCCATTTCTTCCAGCACTAATTGAAAAGAGCCGCGTACGGCTGCATCATCATCAATTACAACAATATTTTGTGTCATTTTTTCCATTCAAAACTTGTTTAAGCTACTTTGAAGACCAATTGGAAGCAAGCGCCCTGTGCTTGTTGTTCATTGTACATCAGGCTTCCGCCCACCTCTTCAATCAGTTGCCGTGATACGGCCAACCCAAGGCCCGTGCCTTTGCCGATCGGCTTGGTGGTAAAAAATGGATCGAATATTTTTTTACGGATTTCATCACTGATGCCGGGCCCGTTGTCGCATACCGACAGCGTGATTTTCCCGCTCAGATTCCGGCCACTGATGGTAATGCGTTGCTCCGCTTGCCCTGCGATTGCATCCCGTGCATTCAGCAATAAATTTACCAGCACCTGTTGCAAACTTCCCGCACTGCATTGTCCCTGTGGCAGGTCGAGAGGCAGGTCGATCTGAAGTTGCACTGTATTTTTTCTGAATTCGCCTTCAAGCAAAGCGGCCGTTTGTTTAACGGAATCATGGACGTTGCAAATTTCCTGATGAGCACTGTCAGCACGAACGAATACCAGCATATGCTGCACGATGACCTTGATGCGATCAATTTCGTGCAATGCACGGTTCAATACTTCGATTGATTTTGCATCGACTGCTTTGTTCCTGGCGTATTCGACATAGTTCATTACCCCCATCAACGGGTTGTTAATCTCATGTGCCACACCACCCACCATCGTCCCCAATGAAGAGAGCCTCTCGATTTGAACCATGTGTTCGCGGGCATCTTCCACCAGCTTGCGCGCGCTATTGTCGGTACCGATCAGCAGGTAACCGATAATTACGTTTTGAGCATCGCGAAGCGCTGTGACCGACACGATTGCCGGAAAACGGCTGCCATCCTTGCGAATATAGGTCAGTTCGTAAATATCCTCAATGCCGCGCGATGCTTTAAATACCAGGGCTTCGAAGCCGGGCGCAATCGAGGTTTCAAGTTCGATGCTGAGTGCTTTGGCACGTGCGATGATTTCCTCAGGATCGGAAATGTCAGCCGGCGTAATTTTGTTCATCACCTCAACGGCCGTGTAGCCCAGCATACGTTCGGCACCGACGTTGAAAATCTGAATCACGCCATGGGCGTCAGTGGCGATACTGGAGAAGTTGGCGCTGTCGAAAATCGCTTTCTGTAACGCGCCCGCCTTGAGCAGCGCCTCTTCAGCCTGTTTGCGCGCAGTATTGTCGGTGCCGATCAACAGGTAGCCGATAATGGCATTTTCATTATCGCGCAATGCCGTGACTGACATAATCACCGGGAAACGGCTGCCGTCCTTACGGATCTTGGTCATTTCGTATATATCTTCGATGCCACGCGAGGCCTTGAAAATGAGCGCCTCAAAGCCTGGCCTGATCGTCGTATGAAATTCCAGACTCAGCGCATGGGCACGCTCAATCAGTTCTTGCGGATCAGAAATGTCGGCCGGTGTGATCCTGTTTATCACGTCGCTGGCAGCGTAGCCCATCATGCGTTCCGCGCCAACATTGAAAAGCTGGATGACACCCTTTGAGTCAGTGGCGATGCAGGAAAAGTGGGAACTGTTGAAAATCGCGCGCTGAAGTGATCCGGTTTTAAGCATTGACGCTTGACGTTGGATCTCGGTGAAGTCCGTTTCAGTACCTGTGGCGGGATTGAGACTTTTTTTCGACATGGATCACCTCTGTGTAAAGTGCCGGGAATTATCCCTGTACGGTTTTTCTCTTTCGTATCACTTAATTCGCGTTAAATGAAAATGGCTCACTTAAATATCACACGCTGAACGATATTGCCTTACCATTTCGTGTTGGTGTCTGCAATATTTACGGCAATGGACATATCTTCAGGCGTATCCAGATCAAAAAAACTGCGCAGGTCGGCGGCTTGTAGTTCGGCCTCATTCACATAACGGACGTTGAGTTTGTCCAGTAGCGTACGGGGGCTTTTTTTGCCGTTTCCGCTAAGTATTTCGTGCAAGACACCCAGGCAACGCGTCGCATAAAATGCCGCCATCGGTTGCGGGAAACTCTCAACGACAGGTACAACCGCATCGTAATCTTTGCGAAATTCTGAAATATATTCAATAAGTTGCGATGTAATGAACGGCATGTCGCAGGCAACGGCAAATATCCAGGCAGTTTTTGCGCCTTCAAGTCCCGCTGCCAGTCCTGCCAAGGGGCCTGCGTGTGCAGGGTTGTCGCAAACTTGTATCAAATCGCAATCTGCACGGGGCGCACGTACACTGACGAGGGTCTCGCTAAACAACGGTTGAACGATGGCGCTCACGCGCTGCAACAGCGTTTGCTCGCCCAGCATCAGGTTTGCCTTGTCCTGCCCCATGCGGCGTGACTCGCCACCCGCTAGTATCAGCGCCGTACAATTTGCGATCATTTTTGTGCCAGCAAAAACGCGGTGATGCCTGCAATGTCTTCCAGATCGAAATGCGGCAGTTCGGGGTAAATTTCAGCCATGTCGGTGACGATCGCGATCAGACCATCGGCTAGCGTGCAGCGCGGCGGTTTTTCGCAGGCACGGCGCAGCACTTCAATTTTGGCACCCGGCGCATGTGAAAAGCCTTCCGCCAGTACCATATCCGCCTCGCCCATAAAACGCTGCGCCAGCTGTTCGGGTTCGCGCTCAATCTTTGCATCGGCGACCAGTTGCAGCGCATCGCGGGTGAGCAGTATGCTCATCGTAGCGCCTGCCGCCTTGTAGCGATAGCTGTCCTTGCCCGGTGTGTCGAGTTCCACCTTGTGATGGGCATGTTTGATCGTGGCGATACAAAGTCCGCGTCCGCTTAAACTCCGCACCAGTTTTTCGACCAGCGTGGTTTTGCCGGAACCGGAATGTCCGACGATTGATATTACAAGTGGTTTTTTCATGGATGTGATGTGACCCAAGTCTCGCCTTGCGGCGTGACTTCCTTTTTCCAGATCGGCACGCGCACTTTCAGTTCATCGATCATCCAGCGACAGGCTTCCAAGGCCGCTGCCCGATGTTCCGCGCCTGCTGCGATGAACACGATGTTATCTCCTGCGGTCACGGTACAGATCCGGTGCACGATGCGTGCGTCCAGCAGGCCATATTTGGCAATCGCCTCGCTGCGTAACTGATTCATCTCGGAGACGGCCATGCTGCCGTAGGCATCGAAGCTGATCTGCGACACATCGCGCCCTTCGGAGAAATCTCGGGCGCAGCCGACAAACGTGGCGATGCCGCCCATGCGTTTTGAACTGGCCTTGAGAGCCAGAATTTCCTCATCCTGTGAGAAATCTTCCTGTTGAATTCTGACGGCTGCTTTCATTTAACCTCCGGAAAATTTGGCCATAAAGGTCACTTCGCTGTCATCAAGCAGCGGCATGGACAGATCGCGCACATGATGTTCGTTGACTGCCGAGAAACAGACGATTTCGAAGGCGTGGGGATATTGCGCCGCCAGTTCGTCGCGCAAATGTTGCAATGTCATACCGGACTGGTAGGCCACTTGCAGCGAATTCGTGCCTGTGCGTTCCACGACAGGGCCAAAGAACAGCACGTTGATCATTTCGATACTCCCCGCAGCCACACGCCGCTTTTTCCGCCGCGTTTTTCTTCCAGTTGTACCGACTCGATGCGCATGCCCCGGTCGATGGCCTTGCACATATCGTAGATCGTCAGCAGGGCGACATTGGCGGCGGTCAGGGCTTCCATCTCGACGCCGGTTTGGCCTACGCAACTGACGGTGGTGGTTACTTTGATGCCGACGCAGCCGCAGGCATCCGGTTCGGTTATTTCAGCAAATTCGACCTGTACACCGGTCAATGCAATGGAATGACACATCGGGATGATATCCGGCGTGCGCTTGGCCGCCATCACCGCGCCGACATCGGCAACGGTCAGTACATCGCCTTTTGCCATGCGCCCTGCGCGTATTTGCGCCAATGTCGCCGGCTGCATGCGTAGCACACCGCTTGCGATGGCGGTGCGTTGTGTATCCGACTTGGCGGACACATCCACCATGCGCGCGCGGCCAGAGTCTGAAAAATGTGTTAATTCATTCATCGTTAAGTTTGTTTGTCCATGCGTTGGGTTCAGATCAGGTGAAACACGCCCACCGGCTCGCATTGTATAAGAAATTGGTAATATCTTGATTGCAGTGTTGCTTAAGACTTCCAGTGCGCATCTTGGGGTAAAATGACCACCGGAGTAATGTATTTTATAAATTAACCTAAATGACCAGATCCCGCTACGCTGCCCTGCAATGGTCGCTGTTTATTGCGATGGCTACCATGCTGCTCTATTTGCTCAGTCCCATCCTGACGCCTTTTGTTGCGGCTGCCATTCTCGCTTATATCTGCAATCCGCTGGTGCTGCGCTTGCGTGGATTGAAAGTGCCGCGCGCCTTGGCGGTGGTGCTGGTCATGGCAGCTTTGCTGTTGTTGTTCGCCGGATTGCTGTTGATCATGCTGCCGCTGCTGGAAAAGGAAGTCAGCCTGTTTATAGTGCGTCTGCCGGATTTGATCGAGGCCGTGCGCATCAATGTGTTGCCGACGCTGCAACGGTGGTTTGGCGCGGAGCTGCAATGGGACAGCACAGCGCTGAAAAACCTGCTGATGAGTCACTGGCAAAGTGCGGGCGGAGTTGCCGAAAAATTGCTGCCCTGGTTGTCCAGCAGTGGCGGAAAAATTCTGGGTATTTTTTTGAACCTGTTGCTGATCCCGTTAGCGATGTTTTACTTCTTGCGCGATGGGAGTGAGATGGCCGCAAAACTGGATGCGCTGATTCCACGGCACTGGCATGCCAAAGTTTGCGAAATAAGTGCTGAAGTGGATGGCGTGCTGGCGGAATTTTTGCGCGGACAGATTTCCGTGATGCTGTTGATGAGTGCATTTTATAGTCTGGTGTTGTGGCTGATAGGGCTTGAGTTTGCACTGCCGATCGGCATTGTTGCGGGCATGCTGGTGTTCATTCCCTATCTGGGCATGATAAGCGGTTTACTGTTGGCCACCCTCGCGGCACTGATGCAGTTTACTGAATTTTCCAGCGTGCTGTGGGTGTGGGGTGCATTCGGTACAGGACAGATGCTCGAAGGTATGCTGATTACGCCCTGGCTGGTCGGTGAGCGCATCGGCTTGCATCCGCTGGCGGTAATTTTCGCGTTGCTCGCCTTCGGTCAATTGTTCGGCTTTTTCGGTATCTTGCTGGCCTTGCCGATGTCCGCCATTCTGCTGGTTGCCCTGCGTCACGGCAGGATTTGGTATTTGTCCAGCCGGATGTATTGCAAGTCATGAATCAGCTGCTGCTCGATATCACCCCCGACTGGTGGCCGACCTTCGATAATTTTGTCGCAGGCGGCAATTGCGAATTGCTTTTCGCGCTGCATCAGGCCTTGTCAGGCGAACGCGCTGAGCGAGGTATTTATGTGTGGGGGCCTGCCGGCAGCGGCAAGAGCCATTTGCTGCAAGCCTGTGTGAGTGCCGCGCAAAATGCGCACCACAGCGCGATTTATGCGCAAGGATTTGTGCCTGAGGCTCACGATGTCGTGGCAGTGGATGATGTCGATACGCTGGATGATGCGGCGCAGATAGAATTATTCAATCTTTTCAATGAGATACGAGATTCCGGCGGCATGTTGCTGGTGAGCGGCAGCCAATCTCCGCTGCACCTTGATTTGCGTCCCGATCTGCGCACTCGTCTGGGATGGGGCCTGGTGTATCAGGTGCAGGGGTTATCCGACGAAGAGAAGACTCAGGCGCTCACGCAACACGCGCAGGGCAGGGGATTTACCCTCGCACCCGAAGTTGCACACTATCTGCTGCGTCACGGACGGCGCGATCTGCCGAGTTTACTTGCCGTGCTGGACGCGCTGGATGAGCATTCGCTGCGGCTGCATCGTGCGCCGTCAATCCCCATGCTCAAAGAAGTT
>JAPLQK010000054.1 GCA_026399735.1 Pseudomonadota bacterium | reverse complement strand
GCTTTCATTTGCAAATCCTGGCGACAATAAATTTTTTCACGGAAGATTTCTCACTATCTGTTCTGTTTCGCGCCTCATCTCGGCAATCTCTATGCGCAGCCGCTCGTATTCCTGAATCTTGATTTGCAGAAATTCCACCGTCATGCGTGCTTTTTGTTCAACCCCGTGCGGGGTGAGCAGATAAACATAGGCCAGCTTATTGCCACTGTTGCGAAAATTATCTACTTTCAAACAGCCCTTATCGATCAGCGCATTCAGACAGAAGTTCACCTTGCCAAGACTGACGCCCAACCGTTTCGCCAAATCTCTTTGGGAAAGGCTGGGGTTGTTTTCCAGGGTTTTAAGCAAGCTGTAGCTTGTGGTATCCATAAACTGCGTTCATTCAATGAACGCACATTTAATCAGTCATACACCAGCACTGTCAAGCCGGGAATCAGTTTAACGCCTGATTGACCTTGACCAGATCCGACTCGTCGAGTGCGCCGACGGCCGCTTTCAGACGCAACTGGCTCAACAGGTAGTTGTATTCGGCCTGGTACAGGTCCCGGCGGGTTGAATAGAGTTGCTGCTGGGCATTGAGCACATCCAGATTGGTGCGCACACCGACTTCCTGACCGAGTTTACTGGCTTCCAGCACACTTTCACTGGAAGTGAGCGCCTGCTGCAACGCTTTGACCTGAGCAATACCGCTCACGACGCCGAGGTAAGCCTGACGCGTTTGCAGCGCGACGCTGCGGCGGGCGTTTTCCAGCTCCTGCTTTGCACGTTCGCTATTTGCTTCCGCCTCACGCCACTTTGAGTTGGTTGCCCCCCCCTGAAACAGCGGCAGATTCAGTTGTACGCCGATACTCTTGTTAGTGCTGTCGCTGCCGACACCGAAACTGCTGCCGTTAGCAGAGTTTTTAGCGTAATTCGCCACTAAATCTACCGTGGGCAAGTGTCCGCCAAGATTGCGCGTCACTTCTTTTTCGGCCAACTCAGCGCCTGCCTGCGCAATGGACAGTTGCGGGTTATGCAGTTGCGCGTCATTCACCCACTTTTCCATATCGGCAGGTTGAGGCGCTTCCAGTTTGAACTGTTTGCCAAGTGGTTTAAGGTCTTGCGGCAGTGCATTGATCAGCTGCTGCAAGGCATTGCGCTTGATTTCCAGATTATTCTGAGCGGCAATCTCCTGAGCATAGGTTAAATCATGCCGCGCCTGCGCTTCATGCGTATCGGTAATCGTCGCCGTACCGACTTCAAAATTGCGCTTCGCCTGCGCCAGTTGTTCAGAAATGGCCGTCTTTTGGGCCTCGCTCAATTGCACGCTATCCTGCGCGATCAACACATCGAAGTAGGCTTGCGCTGCGCGCAGCACCAGATCCTGTTCGGCGATTTTAAATTGCGCATCGGTTTGCACGACCTGCAATTCGGACTCGGAATAAGCCAGCCAGTTTTGCTGACGAAACAAGGGTTGAACCAGCGTCACGCCGTAACCGTTGCTGTTGTAACGATTGGTGCCGCCCGGAAACGGGAACGGCCCCTTGTACTGCGTATTTAAATCATTAAAGGTGCTGTTGGCAACAAGATTCACGCTCGGCAGCAACAAAGCCCGGCCCTGCGGCAATTTCTCGCGTCCTGCCTGTTGCGATGCACGCGCGGCCGCGAACACCGGATCGTTGCTTTGCGCACTCCGAAAAATATCCAGCAGATCAGTCGCCTGCACCAGGCTGCTTGTGCCCAGTACAGCGATCAGTAACAAACGGTGTGTGAGTAACTCAGTTTTCATCAGATTCGCGCATAGTTTATTAGATTTTGCTAATATTATCGTTTACTGTCTTTTTGCGCTACTTAAAATACAAACCGCTTGGGCTGTTGCGCATTTTGCAACGAGGCAACGCTGGTTTCCATAATGTTGACGGTTTCATAGACATCCGGCGCAACCCGCGTAATCAGCTTAGCCTCCATCACAGGCGCTTCTCCGACAATCGCAAACAGGCGCCCGCCGATATTCAGACTGCTTTGAAACGCTTCCGGCAACACAGGTGTGGAACCTGTCAACACGATTGCATCGTATTTTTCGCCCTCGCCCCAGCCGCGAGACGCATCACCGATTGCCAAAGTGACATTTTCGCGATGTTGCAGATGAACCCCGGCCATTGCACTCAGCTCGGGGACGATCTCGACCGAAGTGACATGGCCTGCCAGCGCAGACAACAAGGCGGTCAGATAGCCGCTGCCGGTGCCGACTTCAAGCACCTTATCGCGACGACCGAGGTGCAATTCCTGCAGCGCACGCGCCTCCAGTTTTGGCTGCCACATGGACACGCCGAAACCCAGAGGAATTTCCATATCCATAAATGCCATGGCTTTTTTCCCCTCCGGTACGAACTGTTCGCGCCGGACGTGATGCAGCAACTCCAGAATCCGCGCTTCCAGCACGTCACACGGGCGAATTTGCTGTTCAATCATATTGAAGCGCGCTTGTTCCATATTCTGCATTTTGATCTCCATCCCTGCGTGTGTTGTTATATTTGCAGCAGTATAGCAATACACACCGTCCGGCTCAACAAAACTACAGCAATGAGGGTTGCTTTTCCCCTACTTTTCCAGTAAGTTGCACGACTCGCTAGGGGTCTTTGTCTGAATTTTTCGGCAAAGTGAGAGACACCCTTTGAACCTGTACGGGTCATGCCGTCGTAGGGAAGCTCGATGCTTCCCTGTTAATTTTAGGAACATCAGATGAACGCAAACACCAAATTCACCGCCGATGCCGCGCACGTCGATGCAGCAGCAATCAAACCATTACCCAATTCACGCAAATTTTATGTCGAGGGCAGCCGCCCCGACCTGCGCGTGCCGATGCGTGAAATCTCCCAGGCCGACACCCCCGATGGCATGGGCGCTGAAGTCAACGCACCGATTTACGTCTACGACTGTTCCGGTCCTTATACCGACCCTGCGGTTAAAATCGACATCCGTTCCGGTCTGGCGGCGATGCGCGAAACCTGGATCATCGAGCGCGATGACACCGAAGTGTTGCCCAAACTGACTTCCGATTACGGCCAGAAGCGACTGGAAGACCCTGAATTAGCCGAGATGCGTTTCAACCTGAGCCGCGCACCGCGCAGAGCACGCGCAGGCAAGAACGTCACCCAGATGCATTATGCGCGTGCCGGTATCGTCACGCCTGAAATGGAATACATCGCCATACGCGAGAATCAAAAAGTCGATGGCATGAATGAAATGATGCTTCGCCAGCATCCCGGGGAAAACTTTGGCACCTCTATGCCGAAAAAGATCACCCCTGAGTTCGTGCGCGATGAAGTCGCCGCTGGCCGCGCCGTGATCACCGCGAATATCAACCACCCTGAAATCGAACCGATGATCATCGGCCGCAAGTTCCTGGTGAAGATCAACGCCAACATCGGCAACTCTGCGTTAGGTTCCAGTATCCAGGAAGAGGTCGAAAAAATGACCTGGGCGATACGCTGGGGCGGCGACACGGTAATGGATCTATCTACCGGCAAGCACATTCACGAAACGCGCGAATGGATTATCCGCAACTCGCCTGTGCCGATTGGCACCGTGCCAATTTATCAGGCGCTGGAAAAGGTTAACGGCAAGGCCGAAGACCTGACCTGGGAAATTTTCCGCGATACGCTGATTGAACAAGCTGAACAAGGTGTGGATTACTTCACCATTCACGCCGGCGTGTTGTTGCGCTACGTGCCGATGACCGCGAATCGCATGACCGGCATCGTCTCGCGCGGCGGTTCGATCATGGCGAAGTGGTGTCTTGCACACCACAAGGAAAATTTCCTTTACACCCATTTCGAAGACATTTGCGAAATCATGAAGGCCTATGACGTGACCTTCAGCTTGGGCGACGGACTGCGTCCAGGTTCGATTTACGACGCGAACGACGAGGCGCAGTTGGGCGAACTAAAAACCTTGGGCGAACTGACTCAAGTCGCATGGCGTCACGACGTACAGGTGATGATCGAAGGCCCGGGCCACGTGCCTATGCATTTAATCAAAGAAAACATGGACTTGCAGGCAAAATGGTGCAACGACGCGCCGTTCTATACGTTGGGGCCGCTGACCATGGACATCGCGCCAGGTTACGATCACATCACCAGCGCCATCGGTGCGGCGATGATAGGCTGGTTCGGCACCGCGATGCTGTGCTACGTCACCCCTAAGGAACACTTGGGCTTGCCGAACAAGGCCGATGTCAAGGAAGGCATCATCACCTACAAGATCGCGGCTCACGCGGCCGATCTGGCCAAGGGACATCCGGGCGCACAGGTTCGCGACAATGCACTGTCAAAAGCGCGTTTCGAATTCCGCTGGGACGACCAGTTCAATCTGGGTCTTGATCCGGATCGCGCCCGCGAATTCCACGACGAAACGTTGCCCAAGGAGTCGGCCAAGGTCGCGCATTTCTGTTCGATGTGCGGCCCGCATTTTTGCTCGATGAAAATCTCGCAGGATGTACGCGACTTCGCGGCAAAGGAAGGCATCGCCGAAGCTGAAGCTTTGAACAAGGGTATGGAGTTGAAATCTATCGAATTTGTCACGAAGGGCAGCCAGCTCTACAGCAAATCCTGATGCACTCGTCCAGCGCTGCGACTTCTGAAAGTCCATGTGTCGGACACTGCACCACGGTGTTGGGCGATGAGGTGTGTCGCAGTTGCCTGCGCACCTTCGAAGAGGTGACGCGCTGGGTGGAAATGAATGACGAGGAGCGCTGTGCGGTGAATCAGCGCATCGCCGTTTTGATGGCGGATTAAAATCCGCCCTACATTCAATTACTGGATTCCCGCCTGCGCGGGAACGACATATGGATACTATTCTTTTGCTTAAAGCGGTCATACTCGGCATCGTCGAGGGGCTGACCGAGTTTCTGCCGATTTCTTCCACCGGTCATCTGATCGTAGTGGGCAGCCTGCTCAATTTCAACGACGAGCGCGGCAAACTGTTCGAAATCGTGATTCAGTCGGCAGCCATCATGGCGGTGATGTGGGAATATCGCGCCAAAATCAGCTCCGTATTTGGCGGCTTGCGGCGAGGGGACGCCGCCGCACAGCGCTTCCTGATCAACGTCGGCATTGCCTTTCTGCCGCTGGCGCTGATCGGTCTGGTCTTCGGCAAACACATCAAGGCCGCGCTGTTCAACCCGATCACCGTCGCCGTCACCTCCATCATCGGTGCCTTGTTTATCCTGTGGGCGGAAAAACGCCGTCACACCGTGACCGTCGAATCCATTGATGACCTGACCTGGCGCGATGCGCTGAAAGTCGGATTTGCGCAGGCGCTGGCGCTGATACCCGGAACATCGCGCTCCGGTGCGACCATCATCGGCGGCCTGTTCTTCGGCCTGTCACGAAAAGCAGCAACAGAGTTCACCTTCTTTCTCGCGATGCCGACGCTGATCGCCGCGACCGTGTATGAGATGTACAAGGAACGCGCGCTGCTCTCTGTTGATGATCTGGGTATGTGGGCGGTGGGTTTCACTGCCTCGTTTATTTCGGCATTCCTGTGCGTGCGCTGGTTGCTGCGCTACATCAGCAGCCACGACTTTACGGTGTTCGCCTGGTATCGCATCGCCTTCGGCCTGATGGTGCTGATCACTTATTACAGCGGAATCGTAAGCTGGTCGGCGGCATAATACACACAAAGATGTCATCGTAATGTCATAATTGCGTCACATAATTACTCACACGGAGATTTCAACATGACAAGAATGGTTCAATGCGTAAAACTGGGACGTGAAGCCGAAGGAATGGATCGCCTGCCCTACCCCGGCCCGTTGGGTCAGCGAATTTTTGAAAACGTCTCCAAAGAAGCATGGGCAGGATGGATCAAGTTCCAGACCATGCTGGTAAACGAAAATCGCCTCAATCTCGCGGATCTGGCTGCACGAAAGTATCTGGCCGCACAAATGGAAAGCTATTTCTTTGGCGCAGGCACGCAAATGCCCGAAGGTTACGTTCCGCAATAAAACGAGCTCATTCGTTCGCGGTTGAGCTACGGAAATTTGTGCAGCGTTTTCGAGAAATTATATTAATAATCAAATACTTATCTTGACAAATCACTTCGCACCGCAACAGTTTCTCAACCGTGAACTCGGTCAACTCGAGTTTAACCGGCGCGTGCTCGCGCAAGCCGACGATACCGCCATTCCGCTGCTGGAGCGACTGAAGTATCTGTGCATCGGCAGCAGCAATCTGGACGAGTTTTTCGAAATCCGCGTCGCCGGCCTGATGGAGCAAATCAAGGTCGGCAGCATTTCGACCGGCGCGGATGGCATGAACGCCCATAAGACGCTCAAACTGGTGCGCGAACAGGCGCATCAGCTGATTGATCACCAGTACCAGCTGTTTAACACCGAAATCATGCCCGCGCTGGCGAGTCATGGCATCAAATTCCTGCGCCGAACCCACTGGAACGAGGTGCAGAAAGCCTGGGTCAGGGATTTTTTCTTCCGTGAAGTCATGCCGGTATTGACGCCGATCGGACTGGATCCTGCACACCCGTTCCCGCGCGTACTGAACAAGAGTTTAAATTTTGCAGTTGAACTGCAAGGCCGCGATGCCTTCGGCCGCAATTCCACCCGCGCCATTGTGCAGGCGCCGCGTGTATTGCCGCGCACAATTTTGATGCCCCCGGAAATCAGTGACTGCGAATACGGATTCGTATTTCTTTCTTCGATTCTGCACGCGCATGTCGGTGAACTGTTCAGCGGCATGGAAGTACTGGGCTGCTTCCAGTTTCGCGTGACGCGCAACAGCAATCTGTTCGTCGATGAAGAAGAGGTCAAGAATCTGCGCCTAAGCCTGCAGGGTGAATTGCCGCAACGCCATTTCGGCGACGCCGTGCGTCTCGAAATCGCCGACAACTGTTCGCCGCAGATCGAAGCCTTGCTGCTCAAGGAATTCAAGCTGACGGCGGACGATTTGTATCGCGTACATGGCCCTGTCAATCTGGTTCGCCTGATGGAAATCCCGGGACAAGTTGAACGCGCCGATCTCAAGTTTCCGGAATTTGTACCGGGCGTACCCGGCGTATTGCAAAAAAAGGGCGCGGACATGTTCAAGGTGATCCGCAAGAGCGACATTTTGTTGCATCACCCTTACCAGTCGTTCAAACCCGTGATCAATTTCATCCAGCAGGCCGCCAGCGATCCTAGCGTGGTAGCCATCAAACAGACCGTATACCGCACGGGTGCGGACTCCGCGTTGATGGAAGCGTTGATTGCGGCAGCCCAGCGCGGCAAGGAAGTCACCGTGGTAGTGGAGTTACTGGCCAGATTCGACGAAGAGGCCAATATCAACTGGGCGAACCGTCTGGAAGAAGTGGGCGCACATGTCGTGTATGGTGTGGTCGGGCACAAGACCCATGCCAAGATGCTGATGGTGGTGCGACGCGAAGAGGGAAAATTAAAAAGATACGTACACTTAGGCACCGGAAACTACCATCCCCGTACCGCACGTCTTTATACCGACTTCGGATTGTTCACCAGCAACGAGGAAATCTGCGCGGATGCGAACGAGGTATTCAGCCAGCTCACCAGTTTAGGCCGGGTACGCGAACTCAACCACTTGTGGCAATCGCCGTTCACACTGCACACTCAGGTGATACGCGCCATCAAGAATGAGACGCAGCTTGCCCGTGCAGGCAAACGCGGCCATATCATCGCCAAGATGAATGCGCTGCTGGAACCGGATACCATCGCTGCGCTTTATGAAGCCTCGCAGGCCGGCGTAAAAGTGGATTTGATCGTACGCGGCGTCTGCGCGCTACGCCCTGGGGTCGCCGGCCTGTCCGAAAACATTAAGGTGCGCTCGATTATCGGACGCTTTCTGGAACACACGCGTATCTTCTATTTCCGCAACGATCTGAAACATGACGTTTATCTGGCTTCTGCTGACTGGATGGACAGAAACTTCTTCCGCCGCATCGAAGTCTGCTTTCCTGTGCTTGACAAGAAGCTCAAGAAACGCGTGATTGACGAAGGATTGAAAGCCTACCTGCAGGACAATTGTCAGGCGTGGGAAATGAATGGCGACGGTCAATATCGCCGCAAGCAATCCCGGATAGCCGTCAGAAAATGTGCACAAAACGAGCTGCTTCAACAACTCGCCAGCGCCACGTCCTGAATCCTGGTTTTTAGTGCTTGTTCGGACGACCGGTCTTGATCTTATCCAGGCTGCTCAGTGCAGTCTTCAGTTGTTCCTCATTCATTGCACACAATGCAATCACACCGGCACGCAGCACTTCACTCTTCTTGACCTGCAATCCGGCCTTCAGGCCGATTTCCTTGATTTCAGTGATTTTCTGATACTCACTTTGCGGCATCGTGAAACTGTCGCGCACGACCTTGGGCTTTGGTTTTTTGGCGACTTTGGTTTCTTTCGGTTCTTTAACCGCCTTCACAACTTTGGCGGCGACTGGTTTAGCTGATTTTACGACTGGCTTGGCGGCCTTGACAACCGGCGGGGTTACCTTAACGGGTTTACTAAGCGGTTTGGCAGCAGCAGGTGACGATTTGACGATAACATCTTCGACCTTAACGGATTTTTTAGTATTCATATCGTTCTCCTTGGATTAAAATAGTACATATAGTATATACGGTATATTTTGAGACTGTAAACAGTAATATTCGGAGGCTGTGATGGATATAATCTTATGGCGTCATGCTGAAGCGGAAGATGGACTGGCCGATATGTCACGCGAATTAACCGTAAAGGGTCAGAAACAAGCCCAAACCATGGCGATATTCCTGCGCCGCCATTTGCCTGCCGATACACGCATTCTGGTCAGTCCTGCAATCCGCACGCAACAAACCGCATCTGCACTCACCGCTGATTTCACAACCGTTCCCGCCATCGCCCCCGGTGCATCCGTGCATGCCGTATTGCAAGCCGTTCGCTGGCCCAATGCCGGCGGTACGGTACTGGTAGTCGGGCATCAACCCACCTTGGGCGCCGTCGCCGCGCAGCTGCTGGGCAGCGGCTCCGAATCCCTGCGCATCAAAAAAAGCGGGCTGTGGTGGCTGAACCAACGATCGACTGAGACCACGTTACGGCTGGTTATCACACCCGACTTTCTGTAGGAATCGTTTTATAAACCTGGGAGAACACCATGTTTGAATCTGCTGAACTGGGCCACAAGATAGACAAGGATACCTACGACAAGGAAGTCCCTGCACTGCGCGCCGCCTTGCTGGACGCGCAACTGGACATGGCGAATCTTGCGCAATTTCCGGTCATTATTCTGGTGGGCGGCGTCGATGGCGCGGGACGGGGCGAGACCGTCAATCTGCTCAACGAATGGATGGACCCGCGCTATTTGCAGACACACGGCATGGGCGATCCGTCGGATGAAGAACTGGATCGCCCGATGATGTGGCGATTCTGGCGCGAATTGCCGCCCAAAGGCAGAACCGGCATCTTTCTGGGTTCCTGGTACACCTGGCCGATTATCAACCGGGTGCAAGGTCGCACCAAGACGGCCGATCTCGACCAGAGCCTGGAACGTGCCCGGCGCCTGGAAACCATGCTGGTCGATGAAGGTGCGCTGATCCTCAAATTCTGGATGCACCTGTCCCGCGACAAACAGGAAAAACGCCTTAAAACCCTCGAAAAAGATCCTAAAACCCGCTGGCGCGTCACCGAACGCGACTGGGAACATTTCCAACGATATGACAAATTCCGGGTCGTCAGCGAAAGCGTGATCCGCCACACCAGCACGGCCGAGGCACCGTGGACTATCGTCGAGGGTTACGATTCGAACTATCGCAGCCTGACCGTGGGTAAAATCATTCTCGATGCCATCCGCACTCGACTGGCAGCGGCTGACAAGAAAATCACCGAGATTTCCGCACCGCCGCCCTTGCCATCGATCGACAATCTGGACATTATCAAGAAGCTGGACTTAAGCCAGAAAATCGATAAAAAAACCTATCAGGCAGAACTGGAAAAATATCAGGGCAAACTCGCACTGTTAACCCGCAGCCCGAAATTCAAGAACATCACCGTGATCGCGATGTTCGAAGGTAACGATGCCGCCGGCAAAGGCGGCGCGATCCGCCGCATCACCGGCGCCCTGGACGCGCGCTATTACAATGTGATCCCGATCGCAGCCCCCACCGAAGAAGAACGGGCGCAACCCTACCTTTGGCGTTTCTGGCGATACATCCCGAGACGGGGACGGGTTACGATTTTCGATCGTTCCTGGTATGGCCGCGTACTGGTAGAACGCGTCGAAAAATTCTGTTCCGAAGCCAACTGGATGCGCGCCTACAGCGAGATCAACGATTTCGAAGCGCAATTGGTGCGCCACAACATCGTCGTGGTCAAATTCTGGCTGGCGATCAGTAAGGACGAACAGCTCAAACGCTTCAAGGCGCGTGAAGCCATTGCATTCAAGCATTTCAAGATCACCAGCGACGACTGGCGCAACCGCGAAAAATGGGATGAGTACGAAACCGCCGTATGCGACATGATGGACAGAACCAGTACCGAAATCGCCCCGTGGACACTGGTGGAAGCCAATGACAAGAACTTCGCCAGAATCAAGATTTTGAAGACGCTGTGCGAACAAATTGAAACCATGCTGAACAAAAAGGGCATTGTAATCAAGAAAATGTAGCCGATTGCGGCAAGGTTATCGTCTGAAGCTCAGCACCAGAACGCCGGCGGTAACCAGCAGAATCCCCAGCCACTCTCTGAGGCCGGGGCGTTCGCCCAGAAAAATGACGGCAAAGATTGCCACCAGCACGATGCTGAATTTGTCCACGGGTGCGACTTTCGAGGCTTCGCCCATTTGAAGCGCGCGAAAATAGCAAACCCAGGATGCACCGGTGGCCAGACCCGACAGTGTCAGGAACAGCCATGTTTTCTGCCCAAGCGCAAAGGGATCGCTCCACTTGCCGGTGGCATACACGAAGCCTGACAACACCAGCATAATGACGAAGGTGCGTATCAGCGTGGCGAAATCGGATAAAAAGCATTGTGGTTTTCTTTGCGAGCTTTCGCCTAACTGCGAAATGCCTGCTTACCCCGTTTCGTGCCTTTCGTGTATTTTGTGGATGGATTTTTAGTTTTCTATTGGTTGCACCAGCACCCACGGGCTGACCACCACAGCCCACAGCGCTGCATCCGCGTCCCACCAGAGTTGCGCCTGTTCATCCGTGACCTTGCCGAACTGGCCCGCCGCCATCCATTGGGCGATCAGCGCGGCATTGTCTTCGGACATCTGGAACGCGGTCTCGACCAGATCCAGATCAGGGGACACAAACAGTGCGACGCCGCTGGCAAAATAGCGCTGCATGTCGCGCCACGCCATTTGCGCAGTTTCCAGATTCACCTTGGCGCGTATGATTTCCTTCGGGTTTGTCATTTGTTTACTCGCTACAATTATTTATTTAAAATCATATAGTTATTCTTTGTACGCACATAATGTTCCGCTGAATAACGCAGATAGGCGATTTCATCAATCGTCAGTGCGCGCACGACTTTCGCGGGTCGGCCCATATACAGCATGCCGCTTTCCAGCACCTTGCCGGGAGATACCAGACTGCCCGCGCCTATCATCACACGGCCAGGAATCACCACGTCATCCATGACCAGAGAACCCATGCCGATCAGGCACTCGTCGCCGATGGTGCAACCGTGCAGAATCACCGAATGCCCCACCGTCACATAATCGCCGATAATCAGCGGCGATCCGTCCGGTTTTTCCGCCGTCTTGTGCGAGACATGTCCCATGGTCAGATCCTGCACATTCGACCCGCGCCCG
>JAPLQK010000048.1 GCA_026399735.1 Pseudomonadota bacterium | reverse complement strand
TTCTGCTTCTTTAAACTTGCCGTCCAGTGCAAGTTCCAGCGTATTGCCGGCACATTTATGGAAGTGTGTATGGGCAGTCACAACAGCAACAAATCCCGGCTGGTTGCCGAATTGCGCCTGCCCCTCAGTGTATATCCATTTCCCCAGTGCGCACTGGTCATCGCGTGCGACAACGCGCGGGTCAAGCACTTCTGTGCCGGAGCCGTCGATCACGCCTTTCAGTCGTTGCTTCCATTTGATGTGCGCTTCGAGTGCCGTTTTGAAATTCAGACCCGCAATTTCTTCAGTTGCCTCTTCCTTGACGTCCTGAAACTCTTTATCTTTACTGCCGAAAATCGAACCCCACCAAGACATAATCTTCTCCCATAATGGTTGCCCGAAGGATTATATCGGGTATAGATGGCGATAGTATTTCATTCGTAAAATTCTGGCAAATAAGAAAATTATGCTGCGGAGTCGAAGTAATTTTTCCGCATCGGCTGGCGGTGCTGCTATTTTTTGTTAATTTCCTTGATGAAATTCTGAAATAGGCGTATAAAGTCACCTTCGTGTTTGATTCAAAGTCACTGCAGTACTGGTTTTACCATGTGCAATCTTCGATCAAATAGTTTTGCGGGAGTTTTTCCCGTGTTTTTAAAAAGGAAGTAGTCACATGGCAACTGGTACAGTTAAGTGGTTCAATGATGCAAAGGGTTTTGGTTTTGTTACTCCTGATGATGGTAGCGAAGATCTGTTCGCACACTTCTCAGCGATCAACATGAACGGTTTCAAGACCCTTCAAGAAGGTCAAAAAGTAAGTTTTGAAGTTACGCAAGGCCCTAAGGGTAAGCAAGCTTCCAACATCCAGGCTGCTTAATTAGCGCTTGAGTTGTTAGAAAAGCCCGACACGCAAGTGTCGGGCTTTTTGTTGCCTTTTTAATCAGTCAAGAAATTAGGGTCAGACTCGATTATTTAAACAAATAATCGAGTCTGACCCTAATTTTATCCCTGTCCCTGAATTAAATATACACTTAACTAATTGATTTTAATCATTATGCATTTGCTGCATAATTCCGGTCTGGTTAATCAGTGTTGAGCCTGATCAAGCGTTTTCAGCAGTTGCGACATATCAGCTCCAGCGACGGGATTTGCATCTTTACCGTGAATCTTGTCTACCAGTTCACCTGCTCCCCATGAAACAAGCGAGGCAAGCACAAACACCAGTAGGCCGCGCGTCATGCTGTGGGGGATGCCCTGCTCGTCCAGATAGCGGCGCAGATACCAGGCTGCGATGAAAAACACGATGGTGGAGATTACAAGATTCCACATTGAGGGTATTTCGAACATGGATGATTACCTGCGGCGATAAGTGACGAAGTGATACTTCAGCGGCTGAGGCAATTCCTGATGGCGTACTTCGCGCGACGTTTCCAGCCATTCTGATGGGTTGAATTCGGGGAACCATGCATCGCCGGTCACATCCTGCTGAATCTCGGTTATGTATAAATTATCAATAAAATCAAGTGATTGAGTGTATATTTCTGCGCCGCCAACGATAAAGATTTGCGTATCGTTTGCGCAGGCTGCAATCGCTTCCGGCAGCGAGTGCGCCATCAGGCAGTCATCGATCTTCAGCTCACGGTCGCGCGTGACCACCACCGTGGTGCGCCCCGGCAGCGCTCGGCCGATGGACTCGAAAGTCTTGCGTCCCATAATCATGGAATGCCCCATGGTCAGCGCCTTGAAGTGTTTCAAGTCTTCCGGGCAGCGCCACGGCAGCGTGTTGTTCACACCGATGGTGCGGTTTTTCGCCATCGCAACGATGATGGAAATGCTCATACCGGTGCCGGGATAAGCGTTTTTCATACGGCCACCGGTGCTTTGATGGCCGGATGCGGATCGTAGCCTTCCAGGGTGAAATCCTCATACTTGAAGCCGAGAATGTCTTTTACAGCCGGATTGATATGCATTTTCGGCAGCGGGTGCGGTTCGCGTGACAGTTGAAGCTCTGTCTGCTCCATATGATTCAGATACAGGTGCGCATCGCCGAAGGTGTGCACGAAATCGCCCGCTTTTAAACCACAGACTTGCGCCATCATCATTGTCAGCAAGGCGTAGGACGCGATATTGAACGGCACGCCCAGAAAGATGTCGGCGCTGCGCTGGTAGAGCTGGCAGGACAGTTTTTCATCCGAAACGTAGAACTGGAAAAATGCATGGCAGGGAGCGAGCGCCATCTTGTCCAGTTCGCCGACATTCCACGCCGAGACGATGATGCGGCGCGAATCGGGATTGTTTCTCAGTTGATCCACTGCTATTTTGATCTGGTCGATCACGCGACCGTCCACCGCTTCCCAGGAGCGCCACTGTTTGCCATAGACGGGTCCCAGATTGCCGTTCTCGTCCGCCCATTCGTCCCAGATTTTGACGTTATGCTCTTTCAGATAGCGGATATTGGTGTCGCCTTGCAGGAACCACAGCAGTTCGTGGATGATGGACTTCATGTGGCACTTCTTGGTGGTCACCAGCGGAAATCCCTGTGACAGATCGAAGCGCATCTGGTAGCCGAAAACGCTGACGGTGCCGGTTCCGGTCCGGTCGGATTTTTTTGTGCCGTTGTCCAGCACATGTTGCATCAGATTGAGGTAGGTGCGCATAGTGGCTGGATTTTGAGGCGATCCCGAAGTAAAAAGTTAATTGAAATGAGGACGTAATGCTAGCACAACTCACCCTGATTCCTGCGCTGCCCACTCATGTGCCGGTCATGCACCTGTTGGTGATCTGTCCCAAGTCAAAGAATATCCCCGATGACGCGCCGCACGCCGATCTGCTCCGTGCCGTGTTGGCGCGGCGCGACATGAAGGTTGCGGAGCTGGCGAAAACGCCCGTTGCCGCCAATGCGCTGGACGGTGCACTGGTGGTCTGGGCGATGCTGGATTTCGATAAGGACACATTTGCATTGCAGGTACAGGTGCGCAAAGCGCTGCAGTTGCTGCTGGACGAACATCCGAAAGATATCGCGATCGTGGTGCTGGGGGATGAAGCGCAACGTCAGCAAGCGACCGAACTGGCGGCGTATGTGGCTTGGGTGAACGGCGTGCCGTTGCCGGTGCATAAAAAGAAGGACGATAGCAAGTATCTGAAAAATATAGATATATTCGGATTGAAGGAAAGTGCTGTTTTTGACGGTATCCGTGCGCAGGCAGAAGGTAATCTGCTGTGCCGCACGCTGACGGTGTTGCCGCCGAATGAGTTGACGCCGGCGTTCTACCGACGTCGTGTAAAAAAGCTGGCTGAGGTACATGACTGGCAATATGCCGAATTTGACATGAAGGCGCTGCGCAAGATGAAGGCCGGTGCGTTCGTCGCGGTCGCGCAGGGCAGCGAAACCGAGGATGCGGCCATCGTGCATCTGTCCTATCAACACCCCAAAGCGAAAAAAACCATCGCGCTGGTCGGCAAGGGTATCTGCTTCGACACCGGCGGGCATAACCTGAAACCGGCGCGCTATATGCACAACATGCATGAGGATATGAACGGTTCCGCCGTTGCGCTGGGCATCCTGCTGGGCGCGACGTTGCAAAAGCTGCCGGTGAATATCGACTGCTGGCTGGCGATCGCGCAAAATCATATCAGCCCGAAAGCCTATAAGCAGAACGATATCGTGGTGGCGCTCAACGGCACGACGATTGAAATAATACACACCGATGCCGAAGGCCGTATGGTGCTGGCCGATACCTTGACGCTGGCCTCCCGCGAGAAGCCCGATCTGATGATCGACTTTGCGACCTTGACCGGCAGTATGGAAGAGGCGGTCGGCAGTCGCTATTCAGGTGTGCTGGGCAATCGCGATGCGTTGCTGCAACAGGCTGTTGAAAC
>JAPLQK010000111.1 GCA_026399735.1 Pseudomonadota bacterium | reverse complement strand
ATGGTGGCGGGTGGTTTTCCTGAGATGTCGTAGACCACACGGTTGATGCCGCGCACTTCGTTGATAATGCGGTTGGAAACACGGCCCAGCAACTCATAAGGCAGATGCGCCCAGTGCGCGGTCATGAAGTCCTGCGTCTGTACGGCGCGCAAAGATACGACCCAGTCATAAGTACGGCCATCGCCCATCACGCCCACGCTCTTGACCGGCAGAAACACCACGAAGGCCTGTGAAGTCTTCGCATACCAGGACTGTCCCTCTTCATCCACCGTATTATTCAACTCTTCCATGAAGATCGCATCGGCGCGACGCAACAAATCCGCGTATTCCTTCTTCACTTCGCCCAGGATGCGCACGCCAAGCCCCGGGCCGGGGAAGGGATGGCGATACACCATGCCGGGCGGCAGACCCAGCTCGACACCGAGTTCGCGCACCTCGTCCTTGAACAGTTCGCGCAGCGGCTCCAGCAATTTCAGATGCAAACTATCCGGCAGCCCGCCCACATTGTGGTGAGACTTGATGGTATGCGCCTTCTTGTTTTTGCCGCCTGCCGATTCGATCACGTCAGGGTAGATCGTGCCCTGCGCCAGCCATTTGGCAGAAGACAACTTGGCCGATTCGCGCTGGAACACTTCGACGAATTCGCGCCCGATGACTTTGCGCTTTTGCTCAGGATCGGTCACACCGGTCAGATGATGCAGAAATTCTGCGCTGGCATCGACATGGATCACTTTCACGCCCAGATTCTGCGCAAAGGTTTCCATCACCTGCTCGGCCTCATTCAGACGCAACAAACCGTTATCCACGAACACGCAGGTCAGCTGTGCGCCGATGGCGCGATGCAGCAACGCTGCCGCGACCGATGAATCCACACCGCCGGACAGACCCAGAATCACTTCGTCGCAGCCTACCTGCGCACGAATTTTCTCAACCGCCTCACCGATGTAGTCCGGCATATTCCAGTCGTGGCCGCAGCCGCAAATGTCGTGCACGAAACGTTCGATCATCCGCTTTCCCTGAAGGGTGTGCGTGACTTCGGGATGGAATTGCAGCGCATAAAAACGCCGCGCCTCGTCCGCCATCCCGGCGATCGGCGTAGTTGGATTACTGGCGATCACCGAGAAACCGGCCGGCAGCGCAGTCACCTTGTCGCCGTGACTCATCCATACGTCGATCAGGCCGTGACCCTGTTCATTGACCCGGTCCTGAATATCACGCAACAGCGCTGAATGACCCTGCGCGCGAATCTCGGCATAACCGAACTCCCTAACCTGCCCGTTTTCGACCGCACCGCCCAGTTGCGCCGCCATGGTCTGCATGCCGTAACAGATGCCCAGCACCGGCACGCCCAGCTCAAACGCCACCTGCGGCGCACGCGGCGTATCGCCCATCGTGACCGAATTCGGCCCACCCGACAAAATGATGCCCGCCGGATTAAACGCGCGGATATCGTCTGCCGACATATCCCACGGATGCAGCTCGCAGTAAACATTCGCCTCGCGCACGCGTCGTGCGATCAATTGAGTGTATTGAGAACCGAAATCGAGGATAAGAAGTTTTTTATGCATGGTTAAAGCCTGAGAAGAGTGAAGGGTGAAGGGATCGCACCTGCGGCGCTCAAGGGTCAAGATGAGTCGGTTTTACCCTTCCCTCTCCCCCCTTATCCCTTCCCGAATTTAGTCTATATGGTAATTCGGTGCTTCCTTGGTGATTTGCACATCGTGTACATGCGACTCGCGGATGCCTGAAGAGCTGATTTCAACGAACTCCGCCTTGGCGTGCACAATTGCGATGTCGGCACAGCCAAGATATCCCATGCTGGCGCGCAAGCCGCCCATCAGTTGATGTATCACTGCCAGCACGCTGCCCTTGTAAGGCACGCGACCTTCGACGCCTTCCGGCACCAGCTTGTCCTGATTGGCCTCGCCTTCCTGGAAGTAACGGTCGCTGGAACCCTGTTGCATCGCGCCCAAACTGCCCATGCCTCGATACGACTTGTACGAACGCCCCTGAAACAATTCGATTTCACCCGGCGCTTCTTCAGTACCGGCAAACAATCCGCCCAGCATCACCGTGTGCGCACCGGCCGCAATCGCCTTGGCGATGTCACCGGAGAAACGAATTCCGCCATCGGCGATCAGCGGCACGCCGGTTCCCTGCAGGGCTTTTGCGACATTCTGAATCGCAGCGATCTGCGGCACGCCGACACCCGCGACGATACGCGTGGTGCAAATTGAACCCGGGCCAATACCCACTTTCACCGCATCTGCACCGTGATCCATCAACGCCAGCGCAGCAGAACCGGTAGCGATATTACCGCCGATAACCTCGACATGAGGAAAGTTTGTCTTCACCCACTTTACGCGATCGAGTACGCCTTGCGAATGCCCGTGCGCGGTATCGACCACGATCACATCCACACCGGCCTCAGCCAGCAGCATTACGCGTTCTTCCGTACCCTCGCCCACCCCGACCGCAGCGCCCGCACGCAAACGGCCGCGACTGTCCTTGCTGGCAAGCGGGTGTTCGCTGGATTTGAGAATATCCTTGACCGTCATCAGACCGCACAGTTCAAACGCATCATTGACCACCAGCACGCGCTCGATGCGATGTTTATGCATCAGATTGCGCGCATCTTCCAGACTGGTGTTTTCCTTGACGGTAATCAGACGCTCGCGCGGGGTCATGATATTTTGTATCGGCTGATCCAGATTATTTTCGAAACGCAGGTCGCGGTTGGTGACAATACCGACCAGCAGTTTGCCCTGCACCACCGGCAAACCGGAAATCTTGTACTGACGGGTCAGATTCAGCACATGGCGCACCGACATATCGGGCGTGATGGTGATCGGATCCTTGACCACGCCGCTTTCGAAGCGCTTGACCTTGGCGACTTTGGCCGCCTGCTCGCGTGACGTCATGTTTTTATGGATGATGCCGATTCCGCCCTCCTGCGCCAGCGCAATCGCCAGGCGCGCGCCCGTCACGGTATCCATCGCGGCGGAAAGCAGCGGGATATTCAGGCTGATATTGCGCGTCAGTTGCGTACGCAGGCTGACATCACGCGGCATGACGTTGGAGTAAGCGGGGACGAGAAGAACGTCGTCAAAGGTTAGTGCTTTTTGAATGATGCGCATGGGAATGGGCCTTCGGCAAAACGAGCATTATACGCATCCCGAGCGATCAGGTAAATGTACCGGTCGCGCGCGGGCAAATTAATATGGATGTGACCCGGTGTTTACAGTGCAGATTCGTTGACTTCGCCGGTGCGAATGCGGATCACCTGTTCAATACTGGAGACGAAAATTTTACCGTCGCCGATCTTGCCGGTATGCGCCGCCTTGATAATCGCTTCGACAGCGGTCTCCAGCATCTCACCCGACACAACCACTTCAACCTTGATCTTGGGCAGAAAATCCACTACATATTCCGCACCGCGATACAACTCGGTATGCCCTTTCTGACGCCCAAATCCCTTAACCTCGGTTACAGTCAAACCGCTGATGTTCAATTCGGATAACGCCTCACGCACTTCATCCAGCTTGAACGGCTTAATTATCGCTTCGATTTTTTTCATGACGACTCCTTGTTGGTTTGGATCGGGTAAACCCCGAACGACTGATTAATCTTGATGATGCGCATTGTATCAAGACGGGCAATGTATGCATCAGATAATTCAAAGCCCGCGTAAATTATTCCAATGACAGATAGCATACTTTCAAAACCTCAAGCTCGGCGATACCTGCCGGCGTCATCAGTCTCGCCACGTCGCCTTCGTGCAATTTGAGCAGCGCGCGCGCCAGCGGCGACACCCAACTGATATGACCGCGAGACAGATCCGCCTCATCCACGCCCACGATCGCATAGGTCGCCTCACATCCGTCGTCATTGCAAACGGTCACGGTCGCGCCAAAAAAAACCTGATCGCATGCACCGCGCCGCGCCGGATCAACCACCTCGGCCTGCTCCAGACGTTTATGCAAAAAACGTACGCGCCGATCTATTTCCCGCAGTCGTCTTTTACCGTAAATATAGTCGCCATTCTCGGAACGATCGCCATTGGACGCCGCCCAGGTAATCGTGTTAACCAGCACGGGACGCTCAACCTTCCAGAGCTGCTCCAGCTCGGCTTGCAACTTTTGATGCCCGCCAGGGGTGATGTAATTCTTGACGCCCGACGGCAAGGGTGCCAATGATGGCAACTCATCATCCTCTTCATGCGCGCAACCTGTACCTGAATTTTGAATTTTCCGAACCCTCCGAACACGACAAGCTGCGTATTCTATATTTAACCAAATGCAAAAATTTCCGTATCGCTGCAAGACTTTATCTGTCCGACTTACAAAACAGAAGTCGGGCTATGAACCCGCACCTCTACCATCAAAACACTTTCAGCAACGCATAATTTATCTAAAATTTATGCAGAATACGTATTGACAATTTAAAATTACTCACAAAACCAGGCGGCGCAAGGCTTTGCATTGAATTAGATGTAACAGAATGTTAACACTTACGGTAACTAATTGTTTATTAATGAATATTTATAATCACAAAAAACAGGCAGCACAAGAAAAACCCTTATGCGTCACTGCGTTAAAGGCAACATCCCCGGCTTTATCCACAGAGTTATCCACAGATATTGTGGGTAAACAAAAATACTCTTTGAGAACGCGGGATTAGCTCATTATTGTCAGGATAAATCTCAGGCCGCCAGCATTTTTCCGACTGCGGCAGGTTCACGCTCGGTGCGCAATATCCGGTACAGCGTCTCCGCTTCCGGGTAGGCGGTACGCATCATTCCCAGCCACTGCTTGAGGCGCCCCGGTGCATGCTTCGGGTCCATCCTGACACACAACTGATTATAATAATCGATTACCCAGGGAAGCAGTTCCGTCCAGATCATCGCTTCATCCCCGCTCTTGATGCGCCGCATCAGATCGGGGCGAATGATGACGCCGCGTCCGATCATGACATCGGTGCAGCCGCTGATCCGGCGTATGTTTTGACTATCCTCAGGCGTCCACACTTCGCCGTTGACCACCATCGGCAGTTTTACCGTTTCGCGGATCTGGGCGAACCACTCCCAGCGCGCGGGAGGGCGATAGCCATCGGACCGGGTGCGTGCATGAACAGTGATTTCGTCGGCGCCGCCCGCTTCGATGGCGCGTGCGCAATCCAGCGTCAGCGAGGTATCTGAAAGCCCCAGACGCATCTTGGCGGTGACGGGGATATGTTTTGGCACGGCACGGCGCGTGGCGGCCACGATGGCGTGGATTTGCTCCGGAAACTGAAGCAGGACAGCGCCGCCACCGTGACGATTTACCGTGGGTGAGGGGCAGCCAAAGTTAAGATCGATGCCCGGCGCACCCAAACTGGCAATGAATGCGGCATTTTCTGCAAGGCACACCGGATCGCTTCCCAGCAACTGCACCCGCACCGGCACGCCGGCACGCGTGCAACCACCACTGGCCAGTTCCGGCACAATACGCAACAGCATTTTCTCGGTAAGCAGTTGGTTGGTGATCCGCACGAATTCTAAACTATCGCACAAAAGAAAAAACCAGTTAAATCATTGAATTAACTGGTTTTATTTGGTCAGCGTGAGAAGATTCGAACTTCCGACCCCTACCACCCCAAGGTAGTGCGCTACCAGGCTGCGCTACACGCTGAAGCCGTGCATTATAACAGAGCAGATGGCTAAACGGAGGATTTTTACGCTGCCAGCAGGGCAATGATATCGCGAATTTCACGTTTCAAAGCGACAACATCCAGACCGGATGCGGAACCCGAATCAGCCGCAACATCGGATTTTCCGGGCACTTCAACGAAATCCAGTTCAACCGAATGATTGGATCCGCGAGTTCCATCGAGCCGGTTACGCGCGCCGCTGATGGTAAAACCCTGTTCATACAGCAATTCCCTGATACGCCGTATCAGCACCACTTCATGATGCTGATAATATCTGCGATTGCCGCTGCGCTTGACCGGGTTGAGCTGGGTAAACTCCTGCTCCCAGTAACGCAACACGTGCGCCTTTACCCCGCACAATTCGCTGACCTCACCGATGGTGAAATAGCGTTTGGCGGGGATGGGAGGAAGTGCTGAATTAGGCGTGTGGGGTTCCATGATACGACTTTTCCACCAGGGTCTTCAGCTTCTGACTTGGGTGAAACGTCACCACGCGGCGTGCTGAAATCGGAATCTCGATGCCGGTCTTGGGATTACGCCCGGGACGTTGTGGCTTGTCGCGCAATTGAAAATTACCGAAACCGGATAATTTCACGCTCTCGCCCTGCTCCAGTTGAACGCGAATTTCCTCAAAAAAGGTTTCCACCATATCTTTGGCTTCGCGCTTATTCAGGCCGACTTTTGCAAACAGCAAATCCGCCAACTCAGCTTTTGTTAATGTTGTTATCATCATTATCCCTTACGTGCGCAGTTGCGCACCTTGCTTGTTCAATACGTCCACCAATAACGCGATACAAGGTTCAATCTCGGTATCGGTCAATGTTTTTTGAGTATCTTGTAACGACACGCGGAATGCAAGGCTTTTTTTACCGGATTCCACACCACGTCCACGATATACATCAAATAAAACAACTTCCTGCACATGCGCAGCCTTTGCACTGAGCATGGCATCCATCAAGGTTTGCGCGCTGACGGATTCATCCACCAGCACCGCCAGATCGCGCCGCACCGGCAAAAACTTTGCTATTTCACACAAGCGCGGCACAGACGTCTGCGTTAACGCGTCAAGTTCAACTTCGAACCAGGTTGCGGATTGTGCCATATCGTATTGCTGCTGCCAATGCGGATGCAACTCGCCTATCCAGCCCACGACTTTTTCACCAATGACAACACGCGCCGAACGTCCGGGGTGCAAGGCCGGATGACTGGCTGCGACAAAACGCAATGCAAGTGGCGAAAACAGCGCTTCCAGATCCGCCTTGACATCGTAAAAATCAACCGGTTTGGCGGCGGCCCCCCATTGCTCCGGAAGGATACTGCCATAAGCGATCCCGGACAAGCGCTGTGTCTGGATATATTCTGCCCCTACTTTGGAAAAGCACGCACCCGTTTCAAACAGCCGCACACGCGGTTGTTTGCGATTCAGATTGAAACGCAAGGCACCGACCAGACCGCCAATCAAGCTGCTGCGCATCACCGCCATATTGCTGGCAATCGGATTTTGCAAGGCGATCGGATGATCGTTGCCACACAAATCGATCTCAAGCTGTTCCTCGACGAAGGCGTAACTGACGATCTCCTGATAATCACGTGCAACCATGACTTGCCGGATACGCGCCAACGGACGCTGCGATTCACTGTAAGGCAACATGGTCAGCGCAGCGCGCGGTGCCAAAGCCGGAATAGCGTCGTAGCCATGAAGGCGCGCGACTTCTTCGATCAAATCAGACTCGATGGACAGATCAAAACGAAAACTTGGCGGCACCACGCTAAAAAGATCGCCATCCATCACAAAATCAAACTGCAAGCGGTTCAACAGTTCAGCGATTTGCCCGCACTCAAGCGCAATACCCAGCACCCTGGCCACACGTGAAGTGCGCAAGGTAATCGCGGTGCGCGCAGGCATCTGGCCTGCAACCTCGCTGATGTCTCCGGACTTGCCGCCACAAATTGCCAGCAACAATTGCGTCGCGCGCTCCAATGCCTCGCGAGTCGCGGCAAAATCCACCCCGCGTTCGAAGCGGAACGAAGAATCTGTCGCCAGGCCAAAACGGCGCGCGCGACCCGCGATGGCATCGGGATCAAAGAAGGCCGCTTCCAGAAACACGTCCTGCGTCGTGGTTTCAACACCGCTCCCGGCGCCGCCCATGATACCTGCCAGCGCCAATACCCTGGCATCGTCCGCGATAACCAGCACTTCTTCATCCAGCACGACCGCCTGACCGCCGAGCAATGTCAGCGTTTCATCTTTTCTGGCACGGCGCACCATAATGCCGCCAGCCAGCGTTGCGGCATCGAAGGCGTGCATCGGCTGCCCCAGCTCCATCATCACGTAGTTGGTGATGTCGACCACGACATTGATCAGACGCAGCCCGCTGCGCTCCAGACGGCGCTGAATCCAGACCGGCGTTACAACAGCCGCATTGACCCCGCGCACCAAACGTCCGCAATACAGCGGACAGTCGGCTTTATCTTCAACCACGACCTGCAACTGCCCCGAAAAACCGGCAGGCTGCTCAACAATCTTGATGGGTTGATAACTGCTGCCGGTTAAAGCCGCAACCTCGCGGGCTATCCCCTTGATGCCGGAACAATCGCTGCGATTCGGCGTAAGCTTCAGCGTAATCAGCTGATCGTCCAGTTCCAGATACTGGCGCACCGGCAAACCAACAGGCGCATCAACATGAAACAGCCACAGGCCATCGCTCTCCGTAGCCAATCCCAACTCGACAGCCGAACACAGCATGCCTGACGAACTGACGCCGCGCACACGGGCCTGCTTGATCTTGAAGTCGCCGGGCAACACCGCACCGATGCGCGCGCAAGGCACCTTAATGCCGACCGCCACGTTCGCTGCACCGCAAACAATCGTCAGCGGCTCAGCCTCGCCCACGTTCACCTGGCACACATTCAGGCGATCCGCATCCGGGTGTTTGGTCACCGACAACACTTCGGCAACCACCACGTTGTTGAACGCCGGCGCGACGGCTTCCAACGCCTCGACTTCGAGACCCGCCATCGTCAACACATGACCCAGCTCTGCGCTTGTCAGCTCGGGATTAACCCAGCTTCTTAACCAATTTTCAGAAAATTTCATGATTTATATTTAATACTTAAAAAACTTTTCATCTACGAATTGAATTTAGCAGGAATGATGTTCAGTGAACATCAACTCGCAAAAACACTAAAATTACGAACAAATCAAAAGCTTAATTGACCTTCAATAAATAACAGACAACATTCAGCCTGAGTAACAAATTTAATATTTTCGTGTGTTTCGTGACGTTCGTGGACAGCTTCAGTCTTTAGGTTAGTTAAACTGTTTGAGAAAGCGCAGATCACTCTCGTAAAACTGGCGCAAATCGTTTACGCCGTAACGCAACATTGCCAGGCGCTCCACGCCCAGGCCGAAGGCGAAGCCCAGATATTTTTCGCTGTCGATATTCACATGCTTGAGCACATTGGGGTGCACCATGCCGCAGCCGCCGATCTCCAGCCAGCCGCCGCGCCAGCTCATGTCCATTTCAGCCGACGGTTCGGTAAACGGGAAGAACGACGGACGAAAGCGCACCTGCAAATCATCCTGTTCGAAAAAGCGCTGCAAAAAGTCCTGCACTACGCCCTTGAGATTGGCAAAACTCACGTGCTCGTCGACCCACAAACCTTCGACCTGATGAAACATCGGCGAATGGGTGGCATCGGAGTCGACGCGGTAAACCCTGCCCGGTGAAATGATCTTCAGCGGAGGTTGATTCTCTTCCATGTAACGCACCTGTACCGGGGACGTGTGCGTACGCAACACATGCTCAGGGTCGATGTAAAACGTGTCGTGCATCGCGCGGGCCGGATGATTCTCCGGGATGTTCAGCGCGGTAAAATTGTAGAAATCGTGCTCGATTTCAGGGCCTGAAGAGACCGCAAAACCCAAGCTGTGAAACAGATGTTCGATGCGTTCCATCGTTCGTGTCACCGGATGCAATCCGCCGCAACTGATGCCGCGCCCGGGCAGGGTCACATCCAGCGATTCGGCGGCCAGCTTTTCCGCCAGTTTCGCCTGCGCCAATGCGTCGCGGCGCTGCTGCAAGGCCGCTTCAATGGCCTGCTTGACCAGATTGATGCGCGCACCGGCAGCAGGGCGTTCTTCATTTGATAACTTGCCCAAGCCTTTGAGCAAAGCTGTCAGACTGCCCTCTTTACCCAGATATTTTGCCTTGACCTGCTCCAGTTCAGCCTCATCGCCGATAAGCGCGAACTGAGCTAAAGCCTGCTCCTGAATTTGTTGAAGTTGTTCCATAAACCTGAAAACCTTTTTTTATCCACGAAGTGATTTTCGCAGGGATACTGCCAAAGGCAGTAACTCGCAAAAACACGTTGGCGGATAAATGCTTTTTATAGGATAAAACCACGCGCACAACGAAAAAAGGAGGCGAATCGCCCCCTTTTTAATTACGCAGTCAGACTCTGACTGCGAGGCTCAACTATACAGCGAGACTTGCCTTTGCTTGCTCAACGAAATGAGCAAATGCCGGCTTGTCAAAAATCGCGATATCAGACAAGACCTTACGATCAACCTGAATATCCGCTTTTTTCAGGCCATTCATGAATACGCTGTACGGCATTCCGAATTCACGTGCGGCTGCATTGATACGTGCAATCCACAAAGTGCGGAATTGACGCTTTTTCTGACGACGATCGCGGTAGGCATATTGCCCTGCTTTCATCACAGCTTGCTTGGCTACACGGTATACATTCTTGCGGCGACCACGATAACCCTTAGCCTTGGCTAACAGTTTTTTGTGCGTTGCACGGGCTACGACTCCACGTTTTACTCTTGGCATGGTCTACTCCTTACGCGTATGGCAGCATGCGACGAACCGCTGCTGCATTGGTTGAGTGAACTTCCGCCGTACCGCGCAGTTGACGCTTGGTCTTGGTCGTCTTCGAGGTCAGAATGTGACGTTTGAACGCACATGCGCGCTTGATAGTGCCGCCAGCACGTACGACGAAGCGTTTTTTTGCTCCGCTTTTGGTTTTCATCTTAGGCATGACTACTCCTTAAGTTATGGTGCGAGGTGTTTTCCGGCTGGAAAAACTTGTTGACCCGTACACCACTTATTTTTCGGGGATCTCTTTGTTACATCTTTCCGATCGGCCCCTGCTACCGGAAAAACAAATTCATTATTTCTTTGCCGCTTTTGGTGACAATACCATCACCATCTGACGGCCTTCCATCTTGGGAAATTGCTCGACGACCGCGTATTCTTCCAGGTCATCTCTGACTCGCTGAATCAGGCGCATACCGATTTCCTGATGGGCCATTTCACGACCGCGAAAACGCAGCGTAATTTTGGTCTTATCGCCGTCAATCAAAAATTTAGTCAGATTGCGCAACTTGATGTTGTAGTCGCCTTCATCCGTACCGGGACGAAACTTGATTTCCTTGACCTGCACCTGCTTCTGTTTGAGCTTGGCTTCATGCTGCTTCTTGCTTTCGGCATATTTAAACTTGCCAAAATCCATGATGCGGCAAACCGGAGGATCCGCCATCGGCGAAATTTCGACCAGATCCAGTTCGGCTTCACCCGCCAGACGCAAGGCTTCCGTGCTGGATACAATCCCCAGCGGTTCTTTATCTGCTCCAATGAGTCGCACCTGCGGTGAGGTGATCATTTCATTGAGGCGCTGTAATTTATTCTGTGCTATTGGAATGTCTCCGTATGAAAAATTAAACCGTGCTGCCCGATTTGATTTCCGACTTTAAACGCTCAATCAATGCTTCCAGCGTCATTTGTCCGAGATCTTCACCACTACGGGTACGCACGGCAATCAGTCTTCCAGCCACTTCCTTATCGCCGACAATCAGCTGATAAGGTAATTTCTGCAAGCTATGTTCGCGGATTTTATAGGTAATCTTCTCATTGCGCAAATCCAATTGCACGCGCATGCCTGCATCACGCAATATTTGCCCGACTTCACGGGTATATTCCTCCTGCGCCTGCGAGATATTCATCACGACAAGTTGCACGGGGGACAGCCACAACGGGAATGCGCCGGCATGATGCTCGATCAAAATACCGATGAAACGCTCCATCGAACCCAAAATGGCGCGATGCAACATGACCGGCGGTTTACGGGTATTGTCTTCATCGACGAATTCAGCATCCAGCCTGACCGGCAAGTTAAAATCCAGCTGGATCGTGCCGCACTGCCACATGCGATCCAGACTGTCCTTGAGCGTAAATTCGACCTTGGGGCCGTAGAACGCGCCTTCACCCGGTTGCACCTGATAATCCAGCCCGTTTTGCTGCAACGCTGCCGCAAGACCCGCTTCCGCCTTGTCCCATGTCTCATCCGAACCGACACGCTTTTCAGGACGCGTGGATAGCTTGACGATCACTTCGGTAAAGCCAAAATCGCGGTACACGCCGTTGAGCATCACGATAAAGCCCGACACTTCTGATTGCACCTGCGCTTCGGTGCAAAAAATATGTGCATCATCCTGCGTAAAACCGCGCACCCGCATCAAACCGTGCAAAGAACCCGAAGACTCATTGCGATGACAGGAACCAAACTCGGCCAGACGCAGCGGCAGATCGCGGTAACTGTGCAAGCCGTGATTATAAATCTGCACATGCCCCGGACAATTCATCGGTTTCACCGCGTAATCGCGATTCTCCGAGGAGGTAGTAAACATATTGTCGCGATAGTTTTCCCAATGGCCAGACTTCTCCCAAAGCGTCTTGTCCATGATGGCCGGCGTACGCACTTCCTGGTAATCGTTTTCGCGAAACTTCGCACGCATGTATTGCTCAACTTCCTGCCACAACGTCCAACCTTTTGGATGCCAGAACACCATGCCGGGCATAGTGTCCTGCATATGAAACAAGTCCAGATGCTTGCCCAGTTTGCGATGGTCGCGTTTTTCAGCTTCTTCCAAGCGGTGCAGGTACGACTCCAGTTCCTCCTTCTTCGCCCAGGCAGTGCCGTAAATGCGCTGCAACATTTCATTTTTGGAGTCGCCGCGCCAGTAGGCGCCGGCCAGCTTCATCAGCTTGAATACCTTGAGTTTTCCGGTAGACGGCACGTGCGGGCCGCGGCACAAATCGGTAAAATTGCCTTCCGTATAGAGCGACACATCCTGATCAGCCGGAATGGATTCGATGATCTCGGCTTTATAGTGTTCGTTGATTCCCTTGAAGTAGGCAACCGCCTCGTCGCGCGGCAACACGCTGCGCGTAACCTTCAAATCACGCTTGACGATCTCAGCCATGCGCTTTTCGATTGCGGCCAAATCTTCAGGCGTGAACGGACGATGATAGGAAAAATCGTAGAAAAAACCGTTTTCAATCACCGGACCGATGGTCACTTGCGCATCGGGAAACAGCTCTTTTACCGCATGCGCCATCAGATGCGCCATGGAATGGCGGATGATCTCAACGCCTTCGGCATCCTTGTCGGTAATGATCGCAAGCGTCGCATCCTGTTCGATCAGGTGCGTGCTATCGACCACTTTGCCATCCACACGACCGGCAAGCAGGGCGCGCGCCAAGCCAGCGCCAATGCTTCCGGCCACATCCGCTACCGTGACTGGCACATCGAAACTGCGCTGCGAACCATCCGGCAAAGTAATAATAGGCATTCTTTATTCCAATCAACTATTAAGCATCCCAATTCGGGTAACTGCGAATTATCCCACAATCGTCAGCTAAAAGAAAATCCGGCCATCATGCATTCAGTAACTCGCATCATTCATCCTGATTTTATAGTAAGCTTGGATGTTCCTCACTCATAACCACCCCAAACAATGTCGGGAATCGTCTTGCATATCAGGCCGGGCGCTGATTTCACCAGTGAAGCGGCGGAACAACTCGCGCCACATTTGTCTGTCGTAGTACAGCGCCCCGTTACCGACGCAGCCTCGCTTGCAGCCGCACTGCACGAGCAGGACTGGCGCGCTGTCATTTGCGACAAGCCTGACCGCACGCCCAATTCATTTCTGGACAGCCTGCCCGGCATGGCTTGCCAGATCAGGCTGGACAAACAGGGCATATTTCACCTCCCCTATGTCAGCGAAGGCTGTTTCGACCTGCTCGGATTGACGGCAACCGAACTGGAACAGCATTCGCAAATTTTGATCAGCTATCTGCATCCTGACGATGCGGAATCTTTTCACCAGAGCATGCTGCTGTCGGCTAACCATGCCACACCCTGGAACTGGGAGGGGCGCATTATTTTGCCCCACGGCGGGCACGCCCGCCCCCCTCTCCTCAATCCTCTCCCGCCTGCGAGCGAGGAGGCAAACGAATCGCTGCGCGAAATTCTTGTTGACGAAATAAAATGGGTTAATTTACGGGCAAAGTATCACCACGATGATTCCGAGGGCACACATTGGAAGGGCTTTGTTGTCAATATCACCCAGAACAAACAAGCCGAAATTGAAATCACGCAGTACAGCCAGCGTTTACGCGAACTTTCTGCTCACATCGAAAGCATCAAGGAAGAAGAACGGTTGCGCATCGCCCGGGAAATTCATGATGAAATCGGCGTACTGCTGACCGCATTAAAAATGGATTTATCCTGGCTGAAGCAGCGTCTGTCATCCGAAAACAGCAGCGTACAGGAAAAAATCATGGATATGTCCAGCTTGCTGGATACCGCAGGAAAGTCAGCCAACAATCTGGTTCACAGCCTGCGTCCCGGCTCTCTCGATTGCTTTGGCATCGTCGCGGCGATTGAAATCGAAGCCAATGAATTCACCAAACGAACCGGCATACCCTGCAAGGTCAGCAGATCAAGAGGCAGTTTCTGCATCTCTAACGATCAATCGATCACCCTGTTCCGCGTATTTCAGGAAGCCATGAACAACATCATGAAACACGCCGCAGCACGCCACGTAGAAGTGCAAATCCTTAAATCCGGCAATGACCAGAACAGCAAACATGTTGAGCTTATTATTTCGGATGACGGCTGCGGATTTGATGAAGCGGCACGCAACAAACCACGCTCATTCGGCTTGCGGGGCATACAGGAGCGCATCCACCAACTTGGCGGCACCGTTGATATTGCCAGCATTCCTGCGAAAGGCACTAAAATCGCAGTTCGCCTGCCCATAAAAATTTAGACGAAAAAACGGGTGATCGTGTGAAATTTAGTTCAGGCTTGGATAGGTGATACGGAAATAGGCATTTTCATCCCGTGAAAACCCCCATCCTTGCAAGACCGACCATACCTCCGGCCCAAATTGTTCGTGATCGTTAAAACGTATCCACTGACAGCCGTTTTTCTCACGCAAGTCTTCATATTTGCACTGATACTTGCTGCAAAATGCCCGAATCGCGTTTTCGGTCTCGCCCATTTCCCGGGCAAATTCGCCTTCCCATGCAAGCTGGCGACTATCCTGATGTCGCAACGGTTTTGAGGTTCGCGCAATATCAGCACCCTGCTCGATATCTTTCACGCCGATCGCGCCGATATCGACCCAGCCTTTGGCAAAATAGAACGAAGGTGTACCCTGCCGTATGTCGTAAAAATAGGCCACATTATTTTCGCGATTCAATTCCACCACGTGGTAATTCTTAAACTGCATGATACAAGTGTGTACGATATGTTTTTCGTCTGTCAGTTTGGCAATCAAACCTTTTGCATGCTGGCGGAATTTATACAAAGGCATATTGCCGTGCGCATAGGCCTCGCGTCCCAGCGCAAAATACATACCAGTCAAGTCTTCGCTGTAAAGATCCCAAAAATGATAGCGTCGCTGATGCGCCGGGTCGTCGTTTGACAGGACGCCAAAGAACTCACTCAGCAACTGACGTTTGAGCCAATGTGCCAGCATCGCACGCGCCTCTGCGCCGCATTGCCACTGGTGCACCTCCAGCCAGGGGTTACCCCAGAGTCCCACAGCGAAATTCCTGAGCGACACATGTACCGCCCTGTCTTTGCATTGTACATAGCGATCGAGCAACACTTTCAAACCCGCTCCGGCATATAACGGATAATCATTCAGAAACAGCAGCAGACTATCCAGATGCTCCCTGAACGTCGCATCATCCATGCACCGGATGGCCATAAATTGCGCCATAACCAGTTGCCGCACCAGCCAGGCACCCGCATCGAGTTCGAGACGCTCACATATCTCGTTAAACACCGACCAGTCGCCCTGCAAAAATGAAGTCTCAATCGCACAACCCGGTTGTTCACCCAGCAGATCGGGGTACTTGGCCAGCGCGGCAAGCCAATCCGGGGTGAATTCACCGATCACGAACGAAGCCAGATGCTTTGCCAGAAACACTCTGAGCACCTCCCGGTTACTGCGCCCGACCGCAGTGTTCTCCGGCAAATCCGGATCATAAGAAAAGTAGCTGGCGAGCAGCCCCCGATAAAGCTTACGGAAGGTTCGCCGCCTGTCACGATAGTGCTCAACGTATTCGAGCAGTTTCTCAAAAAGCTCACGACTTTCGATCAGACGTGCCGCGACGCTACCCTGCGTGCTGCCATAACAAACCAGCCGTATCTGACGCAAGCCTTTAAGATACTTGTTCTGCCGGTAAGTCCGCAGTGCATCTTCTATGCTGTCAAGCGGCACATTTTCAAATTGTGAAGATCCTTTTACCCATTCACGCAGCCTTGTCTGCTCATTGAGCATCTGCAACGAATCACCGGCACGCATTCGGCTAAGCGCCGTCCTGTTGACGGCTTGCAAGGTGCGTTGCAGTTTTTCCAGAACATCCATATCCTAGATTCGGCAGCTGCCAAAGTTTCCACGTGGAATATCATTCAGCGCAGGATGCGCTTCATCCAGGCCGAAAAATTCCAGACGCAGTTCGATCCGGCGACTCTCTTCCAGCGATTTTTTTGCGGAATTAAACGAATACCCCCCCACCAGAAAGTAATCGCGTACCTGCTCTTTTTCTGACGGGGTCAGTGTGTAGGCCTGACCGGATGCCGGTGCCAGCAGCGCACATAACACACGCTGGCTGCGCTGCAGACTCAGATTCAGGTTCAGCAGATAATCACCGCGCTGGTCGGCATAACCCTCGGCAACAATACGCTTGAGCCATCGACTACCCAGCTCACCCTGAGCCAGCACCAGCATTTCGGAGACAAACTGACTCAGGTACTGAGCCTGTGTCCCGGACAACGTTGAACTGCCCGTGTCGAAGCGGGCGCGGTCGCCGAAGTCAATCACCGCCCGGTTCTTGTCCACAAACATTCCCGGGTATTTGTCAGCGGCTTTCTCGATTTTTGCCAGCAACTGGTCGATTTCCTGTTCACGCTTCGCCTTATTGCGGTCAGCCGCCGAGACCTGATCGGTGACAGCCAGCAACGCAACACTCATGACCAGCAGAAACATCACCATCAGGGCGGTCATCAGATCGGCAAAAGAAATCCAGAAAGGTTTTTCACCTTCCTCCTTGTTTCGACGCCCCGGGATCAAAAATTTATTTATCATTAAATCAATATGTTACACATTTGTTGCTGCATCAAGCGTGCTCTCCAGCTCATGTATCCCCTCGCGCAGCAGCTTCACCGAGTCTGACAATGCCTGGTGGAATTCACGATTTGCCTCGCCAACCACTTGAATCATCCCCTCGCTGAACGACTGGTGCGCCACACCGATCACCCCGGATATTTTTGACAGATAATTGTCAGCATCCCGTTGTGCAGTAACAAGGCTGGCAGTGGCAGCCTCAATTTTCTCAAGCACCTCCCCTGACATGGAGGCATCGCGGCGCACCTGTTCGGCCAGCAATTGCAAGGCTTGCATCTGCTCAAGCATGGTATTGCGCGAGGATTTGTAATCGCCAAACAAATCACTCAGCCCGGTTGATGCGGCAGATACCGAACCCGCTGACTGAATCAGCTGATCCGCGACACCGACCGATTTATCCAGCGTCAAGGTCACACTCTGACCGGCACGAGCAAATTCCCGGCTTGCCAGATGCAGCGTATCCGCACTACTGCCCAGCGCAGACATGGCCTCTGTCGTTGTCGTGTGCATCACGGCGACAGCCGACTGAATTTCAACAACCGCCAGCTTGACACCCTCAATCATGTCCGCAACCTGATTGCCGAATTGCCCCACAATCGCCTGAGTCTGTTCATCCATATCCTGCTGATGCTGCATCGTGGCGCCGGTAACTGACAGCACTTGAGCATCCAGACCATCAACCATCGACCCCATACGTCCGGATAGTTCGTTCAGCGCGCTTTGCAATTGCTCGTGAGACGCTGACTGCGAGTGACTGGTCGCCAGTTGCATCTGTTCAATAAATTCCGCAAGTTTGTCGCTCATGATGGCCTGACGGGACTCTGCAGATGCGACAACTGCCGCCACTTGCTCGGCCATCGCAGCAGTGCTGTGCTGCCCCGCATCTGCGGACTGTGCCATCGCCTCCAGCCGCGCAACAGTCGCCTGCAACGCTTCAACCGTTTGCTGTTGCAAGCTATCTTTATCGCTGGTCTGACTCGCTATCAATTCCTGCATTTGACGGTTAAAGTTTTCAAACATATCCGACAACATGCTTTGCATTCCCTGATCATCGCGTGCATGCTTCAACGAATCCGCTATTTCAAGCAAAGGCGTTTTCAGCCCCTCTTCGATGGCGGTCGCAATGCGATTTCCCAGCGCGAGTGATCCTGCATTGGCGGCAGCGATTTGGGCACTGCTCAATTCGGCAAGCATCTGCCTGAGTTCGCCCTTGAGCAACGTTTGTGCGGAAGATGCCTCGGATGCACGCACCAGTCGTGCCAGATATTCCTCACCTGCGCCGCCTTCGAACATGCCATCGAGCAATTGCACCAGCGTTTCCACTTTTGCATTCAAGCGGGAAACCATCAGTTTTTCAATAAAGGTGATGATCATCGCCAGCGTGATCGCTGACGCCGAAATAAGAAACGCCTCGGATACGCCATGCAGCAGGCGCGTCAAACTGTCGCGAACAATGGCCGTATTTTCAGATATGACAAATGACTTCAACCCGACCAGCAAACCATAAAAGGTTCCGATAATGCCAACGCCGGTAAATAAACCGGGAAGATGTTTGAAAAAATCCGTACGCAACGGGATATCGACCAGAATATCCGGCCTGAATACCACACCGGCCGGCATGGTGGAACGCAAACGTACAATCTGTCCATCCTGCTTATGCAAGGAGTCCGCATACTCATGCCACAAGTGTTCGAGAACCCCGTTATTCCGGAATATCTGATCCAGACTACCGTCAGGTTTTCCGTTCAGCAAGACCAGCTTCCTGGTCACGGCAGACAATTGCCGCGACACGACAAAAGACGGCAACAGAGAAAAGAACACAAACGATAACAGCAGCAACCCGAGTATGGCGGCAAAAATATAAATATGTGAAGGCATGCTAAGAAGTGTCGTCATTTTTTTGATGTTCAGGCAGTTCGGAACCGTGAGCCCATATTCAGGCAAAGCAGCGGGAATTATGACGCAAGTTAAACTATCGGGGTAGGTAATTTGGTTAAATTCACGCCGTTCATTGCAAAAACTACCCTTATAATGCACACCTTGACTCAATCGAAATTGCAACGACTCATGCCAAACAATATCCAACATGACAAAGCAGTGCTGTTCGCCGACGTGAGTGGCAGCACGCGCCTGTATGAGGTACTGGGCGACGCGCGTGCATTCGCCGCCATCGATGGCTGCCTCGATATTTTGCGGCGCCTGACGGCAGTGCATTCAGGCCTGGTCGTCAAAACCATAGGCGACGAAATCATGGCCGTCTTCCCGAACGCGGTTTCTGCAGCGCAGGCGGCATGTGAGATGCAGATGGTGGTCAGCGCAAAGCCCCCCATCGACAATATCCGCGTTGCAATTCGCATCGGTTTTCATTTCGGCCCGGTACTGACAAGCGATGGCGATGTTTTTGGCGACACGGTCAACATTGCCGCGCGCATGACGGAGATCGCCCAGGCGCAGCAGATCATCACGACAGATGCAACGGTGGCAATGCTCCCGCCTATCATGCGCACCAGTACGCGCACGCTCAATAACATGTCGGTTAAAGGAAAAGCTGAGGACATCCATATCCTCGAAGTGATCTGGCATGAAAGTGCAGAACTGACCATGATGGTCAGTAACACTCACAATGCCAAAACCGCAGAACCTTTCCTGCAGCTGATCCATCAGGGCACTGAATTTATCGTGGATGCAGCACACCCTTCCATCACCATCGGGCGGGATGAAAAGGCTGATATCGTGATTGAGGATCGCCGTGCATCGCGGATGCATGCCAAAATCGAGCGGCGACGCGATAAATTCATGTTGGCTGATCTAAGCTCCAACGGCAGCTACGTGATCATCAAAGGTGAAACCGAAATTCAGTTACGGCGCGAAGAAATGGTTTTACGCGAAAACGGCACAATCAGCCTCGGGCATCCCTACAACAAAGACCCCACGGAATTCATCGAATTTTCGATTCAAACCAAACAGTATTTATAACTATTTGATTTATAAGTAATTTTTGCAAAAATTGCGGATAAATTACGGCGCCGGGGATTATTTAGACGAGGGCATCAAACCTGACACAATCCCAACCAACAACAGCACCAGAAAAATACCGATCAATAACATCTTGTAGCTGGTTTTCTGCTTTTCGAGTACGGCCTGCGCCTCCACTTCTTTCCTGAGACGCTCGGCCATAAGTGCACGTGCTTTTGCCTCTTCCATTTCGCTGTTGCGCGCGGCCAATTCATCCGCTGCGCGTTGGCGTTTTTCTGCCGCATCGGCTTCAGCCTGTTTTTCAGCCAGCTCTCTGGCTGAAAACAACTGCACCTTCGCCTGACGTTTGCGCTGCACCTCCTCTTCCAGTTGTCTCCTGGCTTCAATTTTCATTTTGCGTTCAGCATCAAGCGCAGCCTCTCTTTCTTCGATAACACTGGCGATTTTATTGGTGCGTTCAGACAAGGTAACCACCAATTCTTTAGCTCGCTTCGCTTGCTCCACCGCTTCTTTTTCCCGCCTGATCGCCTCCAGCGCACGCGCATCTTCCGCTTCATTTTTGATTTCAACGATTTTACGTGCCAGCAACGCCTTCGCTTGCATCTCCGCCTTCTGCCTGGCTTCAGCTTCTGCCTGCACTTTTGCCTCAAGTGCCAGCGCCTCTTGCCTGGCTCGAACAGCCTCATTCGCCGCCCGTTCGGATGCTCTTTTCAGCGCCTCGATACGCAGTCTCGCCAACTGGGCAAATCCGCCGTCGGGAAATTCCTGTAAATAATGGCTGAAATCGGCAGGGTTCTGACTATGTGAAATGCCCTGCCAGGCCGCAATATCCGCCTCACGCCATGAACCGGTGGCATTCGCACGACGAGGCAGCTCAAGCGTCGCGTCAGGAAAATACTCGCCCTCCGAATCCGGCCTTCCGGCAACCTGATGCTCGACCGCAGGTAAGGTCAGCGCCGCTGCTTTGAGTGCTTTCAAAAAAGATTTCGCACTCTGAAAACGATCTTCCGGCTGTTTAGCCATCGCTTTCTTGACCACCACATCCAATTGCGTAGTCACATCCGGATTCAGCTGTGACGGCAGCGTCGCCTCACGATGGACAGCCTGATGCATGATGGCGATGACACTACCGACAAAGGGGCGTTCGCCGGTCAGAATCAGGTACAGAATGACACCGGCAGCATAAAGATCGGCGCGATGATCTACTTCATGCCCCATGAATTGCTCAGGCGCCATATAAGTGGGCGTTCCCAACACGACGCCAACCTGTGTATGCCCTGATGAATCTATTTTGGCAATACCAAAATCTGCAATCTTGACCTCTCCATCTGCCGTAATCATGATATTGGCCGGCTTGATATCACGGTGCACGACACCATGTGCATGCAAGTAGTCGAGTGCGTCGAGCAACTGCATCACGATGCGCACCCCTGTGCTCAGCGACATACGCTTACCGTGATCGAAGTATTCGCTCAATTCACGACCGCGAACCAGTTCCATCACGATGTAGGCCATTTCCTCATTCTCACCATACTCGTAGATGGAAATGATTTTGGCGTGACTCAGCCGGCCCGCCGCGCGCGCCTCACTGCGGAACCGGTTAAAGGCATCCTCGGCATCGTTGTCGTGTATGGCTGACCTGAGGATCGTCTTGATGGCAACCGTGCGTTCAATCAGCGTATCAAACGCCTCATAAACCACCCCCATCGCTCCTCTGCCCAACTCCCCGACAATTCGATACTTACCCAACATGTCCAAATTATTCATATCGCTCTATCATATTCACTCATGCATGGCCGGCATCCTAAGGATGCGTAATGTAGCTGGCATGACGCGAATCCGCAATTAATGACTAGCAAAAATTGTTTTGAAGTAAAATCGGCAAATGATATTTTGCAGAGCAACAATAAAACCACAGGGATCACACAAATTCCCATCGCACGCCACACATATAAATTATGTTTATAATCAATATGTTATCTAATTTATGATCAATATTCTTGTCGTTGATGACCACGCTTTGATCCGCAAGGGATTGAAGCAACTGCTCGAAGATAGTCCGGATATGAAAATCATGGGGGAAGCGGCCAGCGGAACACAGGCGACAACCATGCTGCGCGCGCAGCACTTCGATCTGATGTTGCTGGACATCAACCTGCCGGACAAACATGGCATCGAGGTGCTCAAGCAATTCAAGTCTGAGCAACCCGATCTTAAAATCATCGTGCTGAGCATGTATCCGGAAGATCAGTATGGTGTGCGCGCGCTTAAAGCAGGCGCCATGGGCTATATCAACAAACAAAGCGCATCGGACGTGCTGATCAAGGCTATCCGGCATGTGATCAGCGGGAAAAAATACATCAGCGAAACACTGGCTGAACAACTGTTGAACAATCTGATCGGCGAATCACAGGAATTGATGCACCAGAAGCTGTCCAACCGTGAATATCAGACCTTGTGCCTGATGGCATCCGGAAAATCCCTGAGCGATATTTCCCAGATCATGGCGCTCAGCCCGAAAACGGTGAGCGTCTACCGCAGCCGCATGCTGGCTAAAATGGGCTTTACCAATAATGCCGAGGCGATCCACTACGCCATCACGCATCAACTGGTAGAATCTCAAAGTTAAAATCCAGATTGAAATAGGCTTATTTCACGATGCAATTTGCACTATCATTAACGCAGTTCTGCCTGACTCATCTACCCAGCGAAGATTGAACCATGAACAACCAGAATCCATCAGAAGTTGCACGTGAAACCCTGAAAATGCTGGCGCAACGCAGACTCCTGCCGACGCCGGATAATTATGCGAAGATTTTCGCCGAAATCAGCGGTACACCTCTTACGGAAAATAAAGGTGCAGAAAATGTTTTGCGCAATGTGGTTGAACACCTGCTCCAGACAGATAAGGCGACCGCCACAGGTTTGGCGCTAAAGAAAATGCTGTCCGAGGAAAATTGGGGACTGTGCTTCAAGGAAATTGAAAAGGTATTGCCAAAAATCCGGAAAGACGGCGCAACCGAACAGTCCTGGTCTGCTTTGATTCGTGATCTGCTACGACAAATCGACCTGCCCCACAAAGGTCTGACCACCTCGCGCAAAAAGGAAAGTCTGGAGACCGTATTGGCGCGTTTCTCCTCCAACCCGGAAGTACTTTTTGAAAAACTGGGCAATCTGGTCCGCTCCTGGTCAGAGTCCCCCGCCACAGACAGCCTCGTCGAACACATCCCGGATTTGCCAAAATCAGCCGATACACCCGGCGCGCCACCCGCAACTCAGACGGCACCCATAACCGAGACTGCACCCGTAACTCAGATTGCACCGGATGCGCCAGCGTCCGCCAGCGTATCTGTTGCCAAAACCGATGAAAATGCCGCCGAGATGCTCAGCAAACTTGCCGAATTGCTGGCTCAAACTCTGGAGTCCACCCTCAGCGCCCAGCCGGAATTGACCGATGAGGTACGTACACTTGCATCGCAAATACGTACAGTCAAGTCCCATGATCATGTCACGGATATTGCCAAAAATTTACGGCACTTCTGGCTCAAGGTTGAACTGCGCGGCGGAGACAAAACCAAAATACAGGAGGGTCTGGTGCGCCTGCTGCGTCTGCTGGTCGAAAACGTAGGCGAAATGGTCGAAGACGAAGAATGGCTGCACGGTCAAATCGATACCCTGCACGAAATTATCAGCAAGCCACTCGATAAACTCATCATTGCAGATGCAGAACGCAGCCTGCGCGAAGCGATCATCAAGCAAGGTCTGCTGAAGAAAAGCCTCACCGATGCAAAGTCCACGCTCAAAAGCCTGATGACAACCTTTATCGACCGTCTTGGCACCATCACCGTCACCACCGGCGATTATCACCAGAAAATCGAAGGCTACAGTCAGAAAATCGCCCAGTCGAACAATCTCCACGACCTGGGACATTTGCTCGAAGACATCATGCAGGACACCCGGGTAATCCAGGCCAGCGCCCAGCGCTCCCACGAAGAATTGCTCGATTCACGCCGCCAGGTTGAAATCGCAGAAGCAAAAATAACCTCGCTGGAGAAAGAACTGTCACAAGTCAGCGAGATGGTACATCAGGATCAATTGACCGGTGCGCTGAACCGGCGCGGTCTGGATGCGGCCTTCGATCGCGAAGCTAAACGCGTCGATCGCAGCCATGACCCCATGTGCGTCGCCCTGCTCGATATCGACAATTTCAAACGCCTGAACGACACCATGGGGCATCAGGTAGGCGACCAGGCGCTGGTACATCTTTGCAACGTCATTAAGGAAGCGCTGCGCCCGTCCGACTCAGTCGCCCGATACGGCGGTGAAGAATTCGTGCTGATCCTGCCCGATATTGAACTTGACGAGGCAGCAAACACCGTTGAACGCCTGCAGCGCGAGTTGACCCGTCAGTTTTTCATGCATGAAAACGACCGTGTACTGGTGACCTTCAGTGCCGGCGTCGCGCAGCGCGCTGATGAAGAACCACAGGAAGAAGTCATCGCACGCGCCGATAAGGCGATGTATCAGGCCAAGAATACCGGCAAAAACCGCGTGGTGATCGCAAAATAAAA
>JAPLQK010000080.1 GCA_026399735.1 Pseudomonadota bacterium | reverse complement strand
AAATGGATATACACTGAGGGGCAGGCGCAATTCGGCAACCAGCCGGGATTTGTTGCTGTTGTGACTGCCCATACACACTTCCATAAATGTGCCGGCAATACGCTGGAACTTGCACTGGACGGCAAGTTTAAAGAAGCAGAAGAAGATCTGGCAGGCGGCGACTTTGCCCGCGCCTCACTCGATGTGTCACGACATTTGATGCGCCTGTGGCGCGATGTCGGCATCGAAAAATAGCAGCCCGGCTGCAGACGTAAATAAGGGCGGAAATTCCGCCCTTATTTACGTCTGCATCTATCTCACGCAATCCACAAAATAGCGTTTCACGCCGTCCACTTCCTCCACGACCAGACCGTGAATATCCGTCTCAAAGCCTGGCAGTTTCTGGCTGAAATCGCGGGCGAATTTCAGGTAATCAACGATGGTCTTGTTGAATATCTCACCCGGGATCAGCAGCGGAATGCCCGGCGGGTAAGGGGTCAACAAAACAGCCGTAACACGCCCTTCCAGCGCGTCGATTTCCACGCGATCCAGTTCTTCATGCGCCATCTTGGAAAATGCATCGGACGGCTTCATCGCCGGCTGCATGTCGGACAGATACATCTCGGTGGTCATGCGCGCCACGTTATGCAACTTGTAGGCATCGTGAATCTGCTGACAAAGATCGCGCAGCCCGGTGCGTTCATAGCGCGGATACTTCGCCGCAAACTCAGGCAGAATACGCCACAGCGGCTGATTCTTGTCATAGTCATCCTTGAACTGCTGGAGCGCGGTCAACAGCGTATTCCAGCGTCCCTTGGTGATACCGATGGTGAACATGATGAAGAACGAATACAAACCGCATTTCTCCACGATCACGCCGTGTTCAGCCAGATACTTGGTGACCATTGAAGCGGGAATTCCGGTATCGGAAAAATCGCCGTCCACATCCAGACCCGGCGTAATGATGGTCGCCTTGATCGGATCGAGCATATTAAAGCCTTCGGCCAGATTGCCGAAGCCATGCCATTTGTCGGAAGGCTTGAGCACCCAGTCTTCGCGCGAACCCACCCCTTCTTCGGCGATCACATCCGGCCCCCAAACCTGAAACCACCAGTCCAGACCGAATTCCTCATCCACCTTGCGCATCGCGCGGCGGAAATCCAGTGCTTCTGCGATGGATTCCTCAACCAAAGCGGGGCCACCCGGCGCTTCCATCATTGCGGCCGCCACATCGCACGAGGCGATGATCGCGTATTGCGGACTGGTGGAGGTGTGCATCAGATACGCTTCGTTGAAAATGTACTTGTTCAGTTTGCGGCTTACCGGTTCGCGAATCAGAATTTGGGACGCCTGACTCAATCCCGCCAGCAACTTGTGGGTAGACTGGGTCGCAAAGATCATCGACTCGCGGGCTTGCGGACGATCGCGGCCGATCGCGTGCATATCCTTGTAAAAATCGTGGAACGCCGCATGAGGCAACCATGCCTCGTCGAAATGCAGCGCGTCGATGCGTCCGTCCAGCATCCCTTTCAACATCTCGACGTTATACACAATGCCGTCGTAAGTGCTCTGGGTGATCGTCAGAATGCGCGGCTTCTTGGTCTTATCCACAATAAACGGGTTCATATTTATCTTGCGCTGGATACTTTCCGGCTCGAACTCGGATTTCGGAATCGGACCGATAATGCCGTAATGATTGCGCGTCGGCGTCAGAAATACCGGCACAGCGCCCGTCATCATGATCGAATGCAGAATGGATTTGTGGCAATTGCGATCGACCACCACGATGTCGTCAGGCGCCACCATCGAGTGCCAGACGATCTTGTTCGACGTCGATGTGCCATTGGTGACGAAAAACAGATGATCGGCGTTGAAGATACGCGCGGCGTTGCGCTCGGAAGCCGCGACAGGTCCGGTATGGTCGAGCAATTGCCCCAGCTCATCCACCGCGTTGCACACGTCGGCGCGCAGCATGTTCTCGCCGAAAAACTGGTGGAACATTTGCCCCACCGGCGACTTCAGAAACGCCACGCCGCCCGAATGCCCCGGACAATGCCAAGAATAGGAACCGTCCTGCGCATAATGCAGCAGCGCGCGGAAAAACGGCGGCGCCAGCGAATCCAGATAAGACTTGGCTTCGCGGATGATATGGCGCGCCACAAATTCCGGCGTGTCTTCGTGCATGTGAATGAAACCGTGCAACTCGCGCAACACGTCGTTCGGAATATGCCGCGAGGTACGCGTCTCGCCGTACAGATAAATCGGAATATCTTCATTCTTGAAACGGATTTCCTGGACGAACGCACGCAGACTCTTGAGCGCGACTTCAGTCTCTTCCGCACTGCCGCCGCCAAATTCTTCATCGTCGATGGACAACAGGAACGCCGACGCGCGGCTTTGCTGCTGCGCAAAAGAAGTCAGGTCGCCGTAGCTGGTCACGCCCAGTACTTCCATGCCTTCTTTGACCAGCGCATCGGCCAGCGCGCGTATGCCTAAACCGCTGGCATTCTCGGAACGAAAATCTTCATCGATAATGATGATCGGAAACCTGAATTTCATATATAAACTCCCAACGGGAAAAATAGTATTAAATACTCGCAGATTTACAAAGCGAAAGAAAACGAAGTTTGCGAGCTTTTGCCTTTTGGCAAAATGCCTGCGTACACCACTTCAGTGAGGCATCGCACTTTGGCAATGCCGAAACTAAAACGAAACTTCATTTATTTACTCCCTATTGGGATAACAGGTTAATACGAATTGGCGCGGATTGTCGCAGATTTACACGCCAGCGCAAGCGTGTTTTGTTTTTATTCCTGAGGCGAGTAAGAAACAACCAGATCACCGATCAAGCCAACCAGAACCTGCCGCACCTGTTGCTCGTCGCAGCCCATCAGCACCGCATCATCGAGCGCATCCTGACAAACCTGACGAATTTCTTCAAGATTTTCGCTCATCACCTTGTTCTTTTCCACGCAGGCGATCACCTCATCTTTTGGCGAACGCCAGATTATTTGCTTGTCATGTGACACGGACATTACATCTTTGGCAACGTGACGCCAACCTGCCCCTGATACTTGCCGCCGCGATCCTTGTAGGACGTTTCGCAGACTTCATCGCTCTCGAAGAACAGCACCTGTGCGATGCCTTCGTTGGCGTAAATCTTGGCAGGCAGCGGCGTGGTATTGGAAAATTCCAGCGTCACATAACCTTCCCATTCAGGCTCGAACGGCGTGACGTTGACAATGATGCCGCAACGCGCGTAAGTGGACTTGCCAAGACAGACCGTCAGCACGGAACGCGGAATGCGGAAATACTCCACGGTGCGCGCCAGCGCGAACGAATTGGGCGGGATGATGCAATAATCGGCCGTCACCTCGACAAAGGAATTCGGATCGAAATTCTTCGGGTCGACGATGGTACTGTTGATATTGGTAAACAGCTTGAATTCGTTCGAGCAGCGAATATCGTAGCCGTAGCTGGACGTGCCGTAGGACACGATGCGTTTGCCATCGACTTCTTTCACCTGCGTGGGCGAAAACGGTTCGATCATGCCGTGCTGCTCCGCCATACGGCGTATCCATTTGTCTGATTTGATGCTCATTGCTTTTGGGAGAAGGGAGAAGGGAGAAGGGAGAAGGGGAATTTGGGAAGAGGGAAGAGTGAAGGGAAAAAACGCTGAACCGCAGTTACCCTTCTCCCTTCTCCCTTCTTGTTACACCCTTCCCTCTTCCCTCTTCCCTCTTCCCGCTTCTCCTTTTAAGTATTTTGTAGCCCGTCTTTTAAAACGCCGATATTTGTTTATAAATAATCGCAATGGCGTAATTCTAACCAATTCGCCGCCAGTGCGCGCGATTTGCTAAAATAGCCGCACTTTTAGAATCCGGCACGTCCAAATGACTACGCGAAAAATCCTCGTCACCTCCGCCCTCCCCTATGCCAACGGCAGCATCCACCTGGGTCATCTGGTCGAATACATCCAGACCGACATCTGGGTGCGCTTCCAGAAAATGCAAGGCCACGAGGTAAATTATGTATGCGCCGACGACACGCACGGCACGCCGATCATGCTGCGCGCCGAAGCGGAAGGTATCACGCCGGAAGCTTTGATCGCGCGGGTGTGGCAGGAACACTACGACGACTTCGCGGCGTTTCATGTTGCATTTGATCACTACGGTTCGACCAATTCGAATGAAACAAAAGAGTTTGCCCAAGGCATCTATCGCAAACTGAAAGCGGCCAACCTGATCGAAGTGCGTTCCATCGAACAATATTACGACCCGGTCAAGAACATGTTCCTGCCGGATCGTTTCATCAAGGGCGAATGTCCGAAATGCCACGCGAAAGATCAATACGGCGACAACTGCGAAGTCTGCGGCGCAGCTTACGCACCGATCGAACTGATCAACCCGTATTCCGCCGTATCCGGTGCAAAACCCGAGATGCGCAATTCGGATCACTATTTTTTCAAATTGTCCGCCGATACCTGCCAGCAGTTCCTGCGCAGCTGGACACGCAGCGGTTCGCTGCAACCGGAGGCTGCCAACAAGATGCAGGAGTGGCTGGGCGCAGAGGGCGAAAACAAGCTGTCCGACTGGGACATTTCGCGCGATGCGCCGTATTTCGGTTTCGAGATACCCGACGCACCGGGAAAATATTTTTACGTCTGGCTGGACGCGCCGGTCGGCTATATGGGCAGCTTCAAACAACTGTGCAACAGCCAAACCGAAAACGGCAAACCGAAAACTGTTTTAGATTTCGAGGAATACTGGAAGCCGGATTCGACGACCGAGCTGTATCACTTCATCGGCAAGGATATTTTATATTTCCACGCGCTGTTCTGGCCGGCGATGCTTGAACATTCAGGCTTCCGCACGCCTACCAAACTGTTTGCGCACGGTTTCCTGACCGTCAACGGCGAGAAGATGAGCAAGTCGCGCGGCACCTTTATCACCGCCAAGAGCTACATCGACAATATAAAAAATACCGAATATCTGCGCTACTACTACGCCGCCAAGATCAACGGCACGATGGAAGACCTGGATCTGAATCTCGACGACTTCGTCGCCAAGGTCAATTCCGATCTGATCGGCAAATACATCAATATCGCCAGCCGCTGCGCGGGATTCATCGCCAAAAAATTCGACGGCAAACTCGGGGCGACCGATGCAGCTGCCGCAGCCGAATTCCAGTCCGCTTACCAGGACGGTGCAATCGCGCATTGCTATGAGCAGCGCGACTTTGCCCGTGCATTACGCGAAATCATGCGCCTGGCGGATGTGGCAAATCAGTACATCGCCGAACAAAAACCATGGGAGCTGGCAAAACAGGAAGGGCGTGAAGCCGATCTGCATGTCGCCTGTTCGACTGCGATGACGCTGTTCCGCGACCTGACGCTGTATCTGAAACCCGTGCTGCCGGTGCTGGCGGAGCAAGTCGAAGCGTTCCTCAACATTGTACCGCTGGCCTGGAATAGCGACTGGCAAGCCTTGCCCGCCGGACACCTTATCAACACCTATCAACATCTGGCGACCCGTCTCGACCCGAAACTGGTTGAAGCGATGACCGCCGCCAATCTGGAAAGCCTGAAACCCGTGACCGAATCCCATTCACAAACCCGTCACGCGGTTGCTCAACAACCTTTACCCGCACCCCAGCCCTTAAAGGATGAGGGGGCAAACGCTATTGCGCCATTGATATCAATCGAGGATTTTTCAAAAATCGATCTGCGCGTCGCGAAGATCGTCAATGCCGAACATGTGACCGGTGCGGAAAAACTGCTGAAACTGACGCTGGACATCGGCGAAGAACAGCCGCGCACCGTATTTGCCGGTATCAAGTCGGCTTACGACCCTGAATTGCTCAAGGGTCGCATGACCGTGATGGTCGCCAATCTGGCGCCGCGCAAGATGAAGTTCGGCCTGTCGGAAGGTATGGTGCTGGCGGCTTCAGGCGATGCGCCCGGTTTGTTTATCCTCAGCCCGGACGACGGCGCACAACCGGGAATGCGAATAAAATAATCAAATACAATCAAATAGTTATATCTGCCTGCTGATCGCAGTCAGTATGCCCTGCAAAATCGCAGTCGGTGTCGGCGGACAGCCGGTGACAGCCACATCCACCGGGATCACGTTGGATACTTTTCCGCAACTGGCGTAGTTTTCACGTCCGCCATCGGGCGCGAACATCCCGCCGTTGCAGGCGCATTCGCCGATCGCCACCACCAGCTTCGGGTCCGGCGTGGCGTCATAGGTGCGCCTGAGCGCCTCCATCATGTGGCGCGACACCGGCCCTGTGACCAGCAGCATGTCCGCGTGGCGGGGACTGGCCACGAACCGAATGCCCAGCCCTTCGATGTTGTAATACGCATTGTTGACTGCATGTATTTCCAGCTCGCAGCCATTGCATGATCCGGCATCGACCAGACGGATACTCAATGCGCCGCCCAGCCTGTCCAGAATCTGTTGCTGCAGGCGCGCAGGCGTGGCGCGCATGGTTTCATCCGGCAGCGGTGCCGCTTCCGTTTTAATGCCAGTCCTGATGATCTGTTTGATGATTTGATACATGGATGGCCTTTACAGATCGTGTCCTGAATAGCTCAGATTGAACGATTTATTGATGAGCGGAAAATCCGGCACGATGTTGCCGATGATGGCGTGTTCCAAAACTGGCCAGTTTTGCCAGGAAGGGTCATGCGGATGCACGCGGTCCGGATTACCTTCGGCATAGGTATGAATCGCCACCATCACCTCACCGCGCCACCCCTCTACCATCCCGATGCCAAACCCGTTTGCGGGGAGTTGTGACACGGGGTACGCCAGATCATCGCCGCCGAGCAGATTTGCCATGATTTCGCGCTGCAAGCGCAGCGACTCAAAAATCTCGTCGAAACGCACGATGACCCGTGCGGCGACATCGCCATTTCGATGCGTGGCCATCTGCACATCCAGCATGCCATACGGCGCACTTGCACACTGCACACGCATATCCCAGGCCTGCGAACTGGCGCGCCCGGCAAGACCACACAACCCTAAGCGTGCGGCCAGTTCCGGTGCGACGCTGCCGGTGCCGATAAAACGATCCTGCACGCCGGCATGCTCTTCATACACACTGCGCAACAGTCGCACCTCGCGCTCCAGCATCTCGCACTCGGCAAGCAGGGTCTGTTTTCCCGATTCATCGATACCCGCCCTCACGCCGCCCGGAATAATCGCATCCATCAGGTAACGATGTCCGAACAGTTCGGCATTGTTGCGCAACAGCTGCTCTTTCAGTATCCAGAACTGCGCGAAGCCGAACGAGAAGGCGACATCGTTACCGAGGTAACCCAGGTCCCCCAGATGATTACTGATGCGTTCGCGTTCAAGAAACAAAGCGCGCATCCACAAGGCTATATCGGGTGGCGTAACGTTCGCAATGCTCTCAGCCGCCATCGCATAGGCCCACGCGTAGGCCACCGTACTATCGCCGCTTACCCGCCCGGCCAGCTTGCATCCATCATATAAGCTATTGATTTCAAATAGTTTTTCTATACCCTTATGAACGTATCCCAGTCGTTCTTCGAGGCGCAGCACCCGCTCGCCGATCACAGAGAAACGAAAATGCCCCGGCTCGATGATGCCCGCATGCACCGGCCCCACCGGGATTTCATGCACCCCCTGACCTTCGACCTGCACAAAAGGGTAGTCGTCATGGGTTTGGGTTCCGTTCTCCGCAGGAGAACGGTCGATTGCCTCTTCCCCCTGATGAGGGGGAGGAGAGCGAAGCGAGGAGCCGAAATGGGGGTGATCAAAATCCTTGCGCAACGGATAAGCGCCTTCAGACCAGGCCGCATGGCGCAGCCATTTTCGCTGATCACAAGCGTCTCGCGCCCTGATGCCCAACAGATCATACGCGGCACGCTGCATCCGGCTCGCTGCCGGAAAAATAGCGCTGATATCCGGATAATCGGGCTGGACGGCTGACAACGGCAGCGTCAGACAGATCAGTCCGGCCTCATTGACAAGCACGACATGCAATGAAAATCCCGCCCCGAAGACACGCTCGTCGCTGCCCCACAACGCGACCAGACGCCCGCCGCCATCGCGCACGCTCTCACAGACCGGCAGCAGATCGGCCTCAATGATCCTGCCGTGCCAGACGGGAATCGCGCCTGCCAGACGCTGCAACTGCAAACCGGGATGAGTAATCGGCATGGATTGTTCCTTAACCTAACAGCGCCGCTGCCTGACGATACCAGTTCGCCAGATACGGCGGCATATACAGCCCCAGTATCAGCACCAGCACCAGATGCAGGAACACCGGGATCAGCGCGGGCGGATGCGGCAAGGGTTTGACGGTGGTTTCACCGAACACCATCGGCTGCACCTTGCCGAAAACTGCCGCGAACGCGATGCCCAGCGCGGCCAGCAGAATCGGCGTGGTCCAGGGATATTCGTGCATCGCGGTGGTGATGATCAGAAATTCGCTGGCGAACACCCCGAACGGCGGCATGCCAAGGATCGCAAAAGTGCCCAGCGCCAGCCCCCAGCCGACGGTGGGACTGACCTGCATCAGACCACGGATATGCTCCATCTGTTGCGTGCCACACTTTTGCACCGCATGGCCGACCGCATAGAAAATCGCCGACTTGGTCAGCGAATGCATGGTCATATGCAGCATCGCCGCGAAGGTGGCGACCGGCCCGCCCATGCCGAACGCAAACGTAATCAGCCCCATGTGTTCGATGGAAGAATAGGCGAACATGCGCTTGATGTCCTTTTGCCGCGACAGAAACAGCGCGGCCACCACCACCGACAGCAAACCGAAGCCCATCATCAGGTTGCCCGCAAAATGAGTCCCCAGAGATCCGTCTACCAGTACCTTGCTGCGCATCACCGCGCACAACGCCACGTTCAGCAGCAGCCCGGACAGCACGGCAGAAACCGGCGTCGGGCCTTCCGCATGCGCGTCCGGCAGCCAGCTGTGCAGCGGCACCAGACCGATCTTGGTACCGTATCCCACCAGCAAAAACACGAACGCCAGCTTGAGCACCGTGGGTTCCAGCTGCCCCTTGACCTGATTCAGATGCGTCCACAACAAGGCGGTGCCGCCTTCGCCCAGCACGCGCTCGGCGGCGAAATACAACAGGATGGTGCCGAACAGCGCCAGCGCTATCCCGACGCCGCACAGGATGAAATATTTCCACGCCGCTTCCAGACTGGCCGGGGTACGGTACAGGCTGACCAGCAAGACGGTCGTCAGCGTGGCCGCTTCCATCGCCACCCAGATGATCCCCATGTTGTTGGTGGTAAGCGCAACCAGCATGGTAAAGGTGAACAGCTGATACATACTGTAATACAGATGCAGCATGGAAGTCGACAGTTTGCCGTGATGCTGTTCGATGCGCATATAGGGACGCGAAAACAGCGAAGTGGTAAAGGCGACGAAAGCGGTCAGTGCGACCAGAAACACGTTGAACTGATCAATGAAAAACTGCTCGTTAAAGGCGGTCTGCGGGCCTGCGTCGATCACGCGCAGCGTCAGTACCACCGAGGCGATGAAAGTGCATCCGCTCATCAACGAATTGAGCTCGGCCGCCCAGGGACGGGCGCCGAACAACGCCAGCAACATGCCGCCCAACAGCGGGATACCCAGCAGCGCCATCAGTTGCAGGTCAATCATCCTTTAGTTTCTCCATATGCGTGATGTCCAGACTATCAAAGGTCTCGCGAATCTGGAAGAAGAAGATACCGAAGATAAAGGTCGCCACCAGCACATCCAGCGCGATGCCCAGCTCCACCACCAGCGGCATGCCCTGCGTGGCACTGGTGGCCGCAAAAAACAGACCGTTCTCCAGCGACAAAAAGGCCACGACCTGCGTCACCGCCTTGCGCCGTGTCAGCATCATCAGCAAGGAGAGCAACACAGAAGCTAACGCGATACCGATCAGCCCGCGCGTAATTCCTTGCGACATTTGCGAAATGGGTGCAGCCAGATTGAAGGAAAAAATCACCAGCGCAATACCTGCCAGCATGGTGGTGGGAATATTCAGCAGCGTTTCCACATCCCAGCGGATGTTCAGTTTGCGTATCAGCCGGTGCAGCAGCCAGGGCAATACGATGACCTTGAGCAACAGGGTCAGTGCCGCCGAGTAGTACAGATGATGCTGCGCGGTGGTATAGGCCACCACAAATGTACTCAGCGCGAGCAAGGCACCCTGCCAGGCGAACAGATTGATCAGCGACAGGATGCGCCGTTGCGCCAGCATCGCAAACACAATCAGCAGCAGCATCGATGCCAGCAGATTGACGAATTGCAGTGCGAGCGGTATCTGCATCACGCCCCCAGCAGAAAATGAATCAACAGGCCCAGCACCGCGAGCAAAAAGGCGGTTCCCAGGAATTCAGGGGCGCGGAAAATGCGCATCTTGGCCGAGACGGTTTCAAGCAAAGCCAGCGCCGCGCCTGCCAAAGCCAGCTTCCCCACCAGCAACACAATCGCTGCGGGCAAACCCGCCCAGTTACCCATCTCGGCAATGCCATACGGCAAAAACAGCGCAATGCCGATGGAGATATAGGCGAACAATTTCAGGCTGCTGGCCCATTCGATCAGCGCCAGATGCCGTGCCGAATATTCCAGAATCATCGCCTCATGGATCATGGTCAGTTCCAGATGCGTGCTGGGATTGTCTACCGGAATACGCGCATTTTCCGCCAGCAGCACGATCACAAAAGCCAGTCCGGCAAACGCCAGACTCGGATACAGCACGAACTGATGGTGCGCAAGGGCCTCGACAATGCCGGGCAACTGGGTGGAATGACTGATCATCGAGGCGGTGAAAAACACCATCAGCAAGGCAGGTTCCGCAAGAAACGACACCAGCATCTCGCGGCGCGCACCCATGCTGCCAAACGAGGTGCCGATGTCCATGGCAGCCAGCGCAATGAACATGCGCGCCAACGCGAACACACCGACCAGCGCAATCACGTCCGCCGCCTGCGAAAACGGCAGGTCAACCGCAAGAATGGGAATGATGGCTGCAGCCAGCCACATGCAGGCAAAAACGATGTAAGGCGTGATGCGGAACAGCCAGGAGGCGTTATCTGCGATCACCGCATCCTTGTGAAACAACTTGTTCAATACGCGATAAGGCTGCAACAACCCCGCACCTGACCGGTTCTGCAACCAGGCCTGACACTGATTCACCCAACCCGTCAGCATCGGGGCGGCCAGCACCACCAGCAGCAACTGGGTAAGTTGGAAAAGAACAGCCAGAATCAAATGGGGATTATTCATCACACGAAGATCAGCAGCACCACCAGGGTGACAAAAGTGTAAGTCAGATACAGATGAATACGCCCGTGCTGCAGCAACGATATCCAGGAAGAAAGCTTCTCGGTCGCCTGTTTGAGCGGCAGGTACAAGATGAACCAGAGTCGATCTTCGCTGCGACCATAATATTTTGGATGGGTATCGAAAGGACTTGGCACTTCCCGTTCGATCAGGAAGAATGGCTCGAAGATGCGCCTGATCGGTTGACCGAAGCCTTCGGCGGTGTCCTGCATGCGCGCATTCTGCGCAGGGAAGCCGCAATCCCAGGCCGGCCCCCGACGCAGGCGACCATGGTAAAGGCGACGTACCAGCAGCGTGGTCAACCCCGTCACCCCCAGCAACGCCAGCAGGAAATACACCGGGCCGTAACTGGCGCGCTCGGTATCTACCGGTGCCAGAAACATCCAGTCTGCGCTGGCATTCCCCAGACGGGTATTCAACAGCAGTTGCGAGACATGATCGATCTGTCCCACCACAAACACCGGGGCCAAACCCAACACCACACACAGCATTGCCAGCCAGGCCATCCCGGCAATCTCCCAGCGTCCCGCATCATGCGCATGTTGCAAACCCGCTTCGCGGCGCTGCCCGAGGAAGATGACGCCGTAGAATTTAACCATCACATAGGCTGCCAGTGCCGCCGCCAGCGCGATCACTGCCGCCGCCACAGGCACCAGCATATTGATATAACTGTCAGGCAAACCGGGCGACAGCAGGAAGGCTTGCAACAGCAACCATTCCGATACGAAACCATTGAACGGCGGCATTCCGGCAATCGCCAGCACACCGACCAGCATCAGCACGGACGTCCGTGGCATCTGATGGATCAGGCCGCCCAGACGCCCCATGTTGCGCTCGCCCGTGGCATGCAGAATCGAACCCGTGCCGATGAACAGCAGACTCTTGAAGCAGGCGTGATTGAGGCTGTGGTACAGCGTCGCGGTGAGCGCCAGGGCCGCCAGCATCTGTTTGCCATAGACATGAAAAATCAGCGTCAGACCAATCCCTGCCAGCATCAGCCCGATATTTTCAATTGAGGAATAGGCGAGCAGGCGTTTCATGTCGCCCTGAACTGCGGCAAACATCACGCCGAATATCGCAGTGAACAATCCCAGACCCAGCGCCAGCACGCCCCACCACCAGAGTTGCGTGCCCAGCAGATCGAAGGTGACGCGCAAAATACCGTAAATAGCCATTTTGAGCATCACGCCGCTCATCAACGCGGAAACCGGAGAAGGCGCCGCCGGATGCGCTTCGGGCAACCAGACATGCATGGGCAGCATGCCTGCCTTGGCCCCGAAGCCGAAAAGCGCCAGCAAAAATGCAATCGATGACCAGACTGCCGGCAAATGCACGCCGCGCATCGCATCGAAGGTGTACGCACCGATGCCGTGCCCGGCTTGCATCACACCGAAGCTCAACAAAATGGCCATCGCGCCGATATGCGCAATCAACAGATATAAAAAACCGGCGCGACGAATATCGGGAATCGCATGATCCGTGGTGACCATGAAGTAGGAAGACAGCGCCATGGTTTCCCAGGCCACCATGAACATGTAGGCATCGTCCGCCAGCAAGACCAAAGCCATACTGGACAGGAACAGATAATATTCCAGACACAACAGGCCCAGCACCCCGCCTTGCATGGTTTTGAAATATCCGGCAGCGTACAGCGATATGCCGAATGACGCAGCGCCCAGCAGGATCAGGAAAAATGCGGAAAGTGCATCGAGGCGAAGGTGTAACGGCAGATCGGGCAATCCCAGCGGCAACACCGCGATATCAGGCACTGTGCCCAGCGCCCACAGGGCGGTTAATGTCAGAAGCAGTGAAATGCCGGCGCCGACAGGAAAGATAATGCGGCAAATCAGATGCGGTGCACGTTGCAATGCCAGCCCAAGCAAGCCCAGGGCTATCCACAACCATATAACGCCGCTCACCACATCGATCGGCAAAATACTCAATCCGTCCATCCTTTGGTCTGCGTTGCCGGCAAAACGCGATTCTACTCCCGCTGCAGCGTTGCACTCAATAAATACCGGCTTTCACCCGACAAGTAACCTTGTCGGCTATCCCTAAGCCAGAACCAAAAAAGTCATTGCGATAACCAGCCACTTGGCAGCTTGCTGTCTTAGTGGATTGGCTAGTAGCTCCATCAGGAGTGTAACGACGTGGCAATCCAGTCTTTCTAAATTTGCTGGATTGCCACACCGCTGATGCGGTTCGCAATGACGGAATTGCTTCCCGCCACACTGCGTTCGCAGTCGCAAAGACGCCTGTTGCCGGGCAATTCTTGTCATTATTTGACATCATTTAGCCGGTAAGAGACTAAATCAGTTAGCCGTACACCACCTGCACATTTTCCGGCCGCAATAGCTCGCGCAACTCGTTCAGCAGCTCATCGGACAGCGTCACCTGCCAGGCGCCTCCGGGACGCAACTGGCAGGATGCAATTGAATTATCGTAATTAATCAATATGTTACATGAACCCTCCCGCCACGGTGCGATTATGGTCTTGAGTTGGGCAACGCTTATTTTGCTGTTGCAGCGCAATTCCAGCTGCTGCGCAAAACGCGAACGCGCCTGCGCGAAATTGAACAACTCCTCGCCGCTGACCCTGATATTGCCGGAATATTCGTCCAGACTGGCTTTGCCCTCGACCACCAGCAATTCGTCCTCCACGATCCACTGGCGACTTTTTTCGTATTCCTCGTTGAACACCGTCATTTCAATCTGTGCACTGCCATCGTCCAGCGTGATGACCGCCATGCGGCCGCGCCGCGTCTGCTGCAACCTAAGCCCTGACACGATGCCCGCCAGCCTCACCTGTACGCCGCGCCTGGCACCGTAGCCGCTGCCGTTGCCGTTCGATTTACCGACAAAAGACGGCGTCAGATCGCCCAGACGAACCTTGATGAAATTCGCCAGTTCCTGTTCGTATTCCTGATACGGATGGCCGCCCAGATAGATACCCAGACTGGTCTTCTCATGCGCCAGCTGTTCGCGCAAACTCCAGCGCGGCACGTCCAGTTTCTGCTCAATCAACACGGCATCTGCATCATCCTCGCCGAACAGGCTGTCCTGATTGATCGCCCGCGCCTGCTGATCGGCGCTGGCCAAGGCCGCATCCACACTGGCCATCAGCGCGGCACGATGATCGCTGACCGAATCAAACGCACCCGCGCGGATCAGCGTTTCAATGGTGCGGCGATTGACCGCCCGCTTGTCCACACGGCGGCAGAAATCGAACAAATCCTTGAACGGGCCGGCAGCTCTGGCCCTGACAATGCTGGCAATCGCCGCTTCACCGGTGCCTTTGATCGCACCCAGCCCGTAGGCAATGGTCTTTTCATCGGTGGGCGAGAAAGCATAACCGGAGCTGTTCACATCGGGCAGCAAGATCGTAATGCCCTGCTGCAAGGTATCGGCATAAAAGGTGCGCACTTTTTCGGTGTTGTCCAGATCGCCCGACAGGGTCGCCGCCATGAACGCCGCCGGATAATGCGCCTTAAGAAAAGCAGTCTGATAGGCCACCAGCGCATAGGCGGCCGAATGCGACTTGTTAAAGCCGTAACCTGCAAACATTTCCATCAGGTCGAACAACCGGGTGGCCAAATTCTTGTCAATCTCGCGATTGATCGCACCGGCCACGAAGATGTCGCGCTGGCGCGCCATCTCCTCGGGATCCTTCTTGCCCATCGCACGGCGCAGCATGTCCGCGCCGCCCAGCGTATAGCCGCCAATGATCTGCGAAATCTGCATCACCTGTTCCTGATACACGATCACGCCGTAAGTCGGTTTGAGCGAAACTTCCAGATCAGGATGAAAATAATCCGCCGTCGCCTTGCCGTGTTTACGGTTGATAAAATCGTCCACCATGCCCGACTCCAGCGGCCCCGGGCGGAACAGCGCGACCAGCGCGACGATATCTTCAAACGTATCCGGCTGCAGACGCTTGATCAGATCCTTCATGCCGCGCGATTCCAGCTGGAACACGGCAGTGGTATTGCATTTTTTCAGCAAATCGTAGCTCGGCTTGTCGTCCAGCGGAATACTTTCTATTGAGAAGGGGGAAGGGATAAGGGGGAGGGGACAAGGCAGTGCGGCGGTTGCTTCCCCTTCTCCCTTGAGCAACGCAGTTGCGGACTCTTCTCCCTTCTCAGCTTGCGAAGCAAGCCCCCCCTTCTCCAGCCGATGTATATGCCGCACGGCCCAGTCGATGATGGTCAGCGTGCGCAGTCCCAGAAAGTCGAACTTCACCAGACCGATCGCTTCGACGTCATCCTTGTCGAACTGGCTCACCACACCCGCCCCGCCATCGGCGCAATACAGCGGACAGAAATCGGTCAGTTTTCCGGGGGCGATCACCACGCCACCCGCGTGCATGCCGACGTTGCGCGTCAGATCTTCCAGCCGCATCGCCAACTCCAGCAACTCCGGTACGCCTTCTTCGCTATTCGCTATGGCGTTGATCTCCGGTTCCATCTCGCGCGCTTTTTTCAGCGACACCGGTTTGACGCCCTCCAGCGGAATCGCTTTCGACAGCCGGTCGCACAAGCCATACGGGAATTCCATCACCCGACCCACATCGCGGATCACCGCCTTGGAGGCCATGGTGCCGAAGGTGGCGATCTGCGACACGCACGCCGCGCCGTATTTCTGCTTTACATAGTCGATGACCAGTTCGCGCCCGTCCTGACAGAAGTCCACGTCAAAGTCGGGCATGGAGACACGTTCGGGGTTCAGGAAACGCTCGAACAGCAACTCGTAGCGCAACGGATCGAGATCAGTGATCAGCAGACAGTAGGCCACCAGCGAACCGGCACCGGAACCGCGCCCCGGCCCTACCGGCACGCCGTTGGGGAACGCCTCGGAACGGTAGGCTTTCGCCCAGCGGATAAAATCCGCCACAATCAGAAAGTAACCGGGAAAACCCATCTTGATGATGGTATTGATCTCGAACAGCAAGCGCTCGTGGTATTGCGGCAGCTTCGCCGCGCGTTCGGTCTCGTCGGGACACAGCAGGCGCATGCGCTGTGCCAGCCCGTGCTCGGATTCGCTGAGCAGAAAATCGTCCAGACTCTCATGATTTGGCGTGGGGAAGTCCGGGAGCTGCGGCTTACCCAGTACCAGCGTCAAATTGCAGCGGCGCGCGATTTCAACGCTGTTTTGCAAGGCTTCCGGCAAATCGGCGAACAGTTCGCCCATCTCGGCCTGCGTCTTGAAATACTGCTGCGGCGTAAATGCCGTCTGTCGGCGGCGATCGTTGAGCACATAGCCTTCGGCGATGCACACCCGCGCTTCATGCGCCTTGAAGTCGCTGGTCGTCAGAAACTGCACCGGATGGGTTGCCACCACCGGCAAGTCGAGTTCGGACGCCAACAGCGTGGCGGTGTGAATATACGATTCTTCGTCAGCAAAGCCCGCGCGCTGCACCTCGATGTAATAACGATCATCGAACAACGCAGCCCATTCTTTGGCAAATTGTCGCGCAAGCGCCGCATTGCCGGACAACAGCGCACAGCCGACATCCCCCAGATGCGCACCGGACAACGCGATTAAACCCGCCGTTCCTTCCTCACAAAACCACTCGCGGCGCAATTCGGCATGATCGCCGTACTGATTGGTAAGATAGGCGCGCGACAGCAGGCGGCACAGACGCAAATACCCGTCCTGTGACTGGCAGAGCAGCAGCAATCGATAAGGCCTGTCGCGATCGGCGTCATTGGTGATAAAGACATCGACCCCTGCAACCGGTTTGATCCCTTTGCTGCGCGCCTTCTTGTAAAACTTCACCAGACCGGAAAAATTGGACAGATCGGTCAGCGCCAGCGCCGGCATGCCATCATTCCTGGCGGCCTCGACAGCCTCGTCAATGCGCGCCATCCCATCGGTGATGGAATATTCGCTGTGCAGACGGAGATGAACAAAAGCGGGTAACGGCATGATATGGGGGTTAAGAATTTTCAGCAGCAATTTTACCACCGTGCTATTTTTCGCGTAGCCGGAAATAGCAAAGCGCAGTTTTGATTTACTGAAAAAAACCGGGAACAGAAAACAGTAAACCTCGTTAGAATGTCCGCTACGTAAATACGCTGATCCACATGCCCCAAACCCTGACCCCGCAACGCGAACGTTATTTGCTGCTGACCCTGGCGGGCATGCAGTTTTCGCACATCCTCGATTTCATGATCATGATGCCGTTGGGGCCCATTTTAATGCGCGAATTCGGCATCAGCACGCACGAGTTCGGCTTTCTGGTAGCCTCCTACAGCTTCAGCGCAGCCCTTGCCGGTCTGCTCGCGGCAACCTTCGTAGACAAATTTGAACGCAAGCGCCTGCTGCTGACGGTGTTTGCGCTGTTCGGAATGGCGACGCTGGCGTGTGGCCTGTCACCCAGCTATGCCACGCTGCTGATCGCGCGCGGTCTGGCGGGCGCCTTCGGCGGCGTGATCGGTGCCATGGTGCAAACGCTGGTCGGCGACCTGATCCCGTTCGAGCGGCGCGCCACCGCCAGCGGCATTATCTCCGCCTCATTTTCGCTCTCCACCGTGGCCGGCGTACCGATGTCCCTGTGGCTGGCGAATCACTACAGTTGGCGCGCACCTTTTCTTCTGATTGCCATCACCACTGTGCTGTTCCTTGTCATCGCGTTAAAACACCTGCCTGACGTCCGGCATCACCTGAGTCAGGCAAAACGCGCACATCCGTTCTCGGCGATGTTCGAAGTGCTGGCGGATGCCAATCACTTGCGCGCGCTGCTGTTCACCATGCTGATCCTGTTTTCCGGCTTTACCGTGATCCCCTATATCACCGTTTATGCGGTCGCCAATATCGGCATTGCACAGCACGACATTTTCTATATTTACCTGTACGGCGGTGCGGCGACCCTGATCACCTCACGCATGATCGGACGCTTGGCGGACAAACGCGGCAAAATGAAAATTTATCGCCTGATTGCAATCGCCGCCATCGTGCCGTTGTTCACCGTCACTCATCTCACGACCGCACCGCTGTGGCTGTGGGTGTTGTGCACCACGGTTTTCTTCGTACTGGTCTCGGGACGGATGATACCGGCTATGGCCATCATCACCTCGGCAGCTCAGCCGAAACTGCGCGGCACCTTCATGTCGCTCAATTCATCCGCACAGCAACTGGCAAGCGGCTTGGCCGCCACGCTGGCGGGATTCATCACCACGCAAAGCGCGACGGGTCAGATCATCGGTTACGATCGGGTGGGTTATGTGGCGATTACGGCAAATATATTGGCAATCGCGTTCGTCTCGCGCATCGTGATGCACGATCAAAAAGTAATATAGCGATCGGCTTTATTGAGAACTACGCAAGAATTCAATTTTTTGGGATGAGGCGTAAGGAGCCGCACAGCGAATGACGAGACATATCAGATAGATAGGCGTACCCGCAAGGAGTAGGCCGTGCGGTATCCGCAGCTGACTGCGACCGCTACGCTCAGGAATGAGCGAGCATGCGACACCGCGAGCGAACGGGTCGGTGTACAAACACCGGGGCACCCTCGGCCTACCCCTTGCGGGTGGATTCGCCCAAAAAATGAATTTGGAGCGGGTGAAGGGGATCGAACCCTCGTATGCAGCTTGGGAAGCTGCCGTTCTACCATTGAACTACACCCGCGTGATAGCATTGCATTTTACCGTAACTGAAGAGTAAATTGAAAGTGATTACTGTCTTTGTAAACGGCGCACCGCGCCAACTGGCCGATGGTTGCAGCATTGCTGCGCTGATCGAAGCGCTGGGCTATACCGGACGGCGTATCGCATTGGAGCGGAACGGCGATATCGTGCCGCGCAGCCAGCATGCCGATCAAATTCTGACGGACGGCGACAAACTTGAAATCGTCGTCGCGGTCGGCGGCGGCTGACCATAAATATAAATATTTAATTAAATCAAAAGGTTATAACATGAACGACCCACTCATCATCGCCGGAAAAAGTTATTCTTCAAGGCTTCTGGTCGGCACCGGAAAATACAAGGATTTCACCGAAACCCGCGCAGCGCTGGATGCTGCCGGCGCCGAGATCGTCACGGTGGCGATCCGCCGCACCAATCTGGGCCAGAATCCGAATGAACCCTCATTGCTCGACGCCGTACCGATGTCGAAATTTACCTATTTGCCCAACACCGCCGGCTGCTATACCGCCGATGATGCGGTGCGCACGCTGCGCCTGGCGCGCGAATTGCTGGATGGTCACAGTCTGGTCAAACTGGAAGTGCTGGGCGATCCGCAGTCTTTATACCCCAACGTGATCGAAACCATCGCCGCCGCAAAAATACTGGTCAGTGAGGGTTTTCAGGTGATGGTCTATACCTCGGATGACCCCATCATCGCGAAGCAACTAGAGGACATCGGCTGCGTGGCGATCATGCCGTTAGCCTCACTGATCGGTTCCGGCATGGGCATCCTCAACCCGTGGAATCTGCAACTGATCTTGGATCGTGTCAGTGTGCCGGTGATCGTCGATGCAGGTGTCGGTACAGCATCGGATGCCGCCATTGCGATGGAACTGGGCTGTGCCGGCGTGCTGATGAACACCGCGATTGCCGGTGCGCAGAATCCGGTACTGATGGCGTCCGCAATGAAAAAAGCAACTGAAGCCGGACGTGAAGCCTACTTGGCCGGACGCATGCCGAAAAAGCTCTACAGCGCCAGCCCCAGTTCACCTACAGCCGGCATCATCGCATCGGTACGCAGCTAGACACCATGACCGACGACATCAAAAAACGCCACATCCGCAGTTACGTTCTGAGACAGGGGCGCGTCACCGTCGCTCAGCAGCGCGCCGTGGATACCTTACAAGCCGTCTATGGCATCCCCTATTCCACACAACCAATTGATTTAAATCAATATTTTTGCAGAACTTCACCGAAAATACTGGAAATCGGCTTCGGCATGGGCGACAGCACTGCCACCATCGCACAGGCGAATCCAGAAAACGACTACCTTTGCCTGGAAGTGCATACGCCGGGCGTGGGCAATCTGTTTAAGGTAATCGGTGAACAGGACATCACCAACATCCGCATCATCCAGCACGATGCGGTTGAAGTGCTGCGCGACATGATCGGCGACGCGACGCTTGACGGTGTGCATATCTTTTTCCCCGACCCGTGGCACAAGGCTCGCCACAACAAGCGCCGTCTGATTCAGGCGCCGTTTATCGAAAAACTGATGCACAAATTAAAACCCGGCGGTTATATTCACGTTGCGACCGACTGGGAAAATTACGCCGAACAGGTTTTAGAAGTGCTGAGCGCCGAACCGCAGCTTGAAAATACCGCCGCCGATTATGCACCGCGCCCGGATTACCGCCCGCTCACCAAGTTCGAGAAGCGCGGCATCAATCTGGGACACGGTGTGTGGGATCTGGTGTTTCTGCGCCGGTAATTATTCACCTTTACTGCCGTTCAACATTTTTTTGAATTTATTTGAACGCTTCTTTGATTCATACCAAGCTTTGAGATAGAATCAAAACCGTAACACTTTTTTCATCGTACAAAACTTCTAGGAGCCAATATGAGACACATCGCCACACTGACTTGCTTGCTGCTGGCTGCATTCGCAGCACCTGCGTTTGCACACGAAACGACTAACGACTGTGCAACCAAAGCTGAAAAGCTTGCAGCAGCCGAGCGTCCGGCTTTCATCAAATCCTGCTTGAAAGAAGCTGGATCTCCGGCAAAAACGGCTGATCTGAAACAACACGATAAAGAACAGCATTGCGAAACCAATGCCGCCAGCAAAAAATTGCATGGCAAGGCTAAAGAAGAATACATCGAACATTGCAACAAGGAAAATGACTTTGACAAGTCCAACCCGCATCCAGCAAGCGATTCAGGAAAATAATTTGCAGCGCTTAGTGTTCTGAGCGCAAGAATATTTGCAGCAAATCGTTTAAAAAATGTCGCCCCTGCAGCGTTGGGGCGATTTTTTTATGGTCTATTGATAAAAGTCCGCGCTTTTCCGCCTCATCCAGTTCACGACGCATAGACAGCAAGCTCAGACTGGTGCGCTCCTCAAACAAGCTGCTGTCAAATCCCTGATTCAGGCGCAATGCATTCATCATGAATTCAAATCCGAGCTCATCGCGACCCACTTCATTTTCAAGCTGTACCGGCGTACCCAGCGCCACCTGCTGCATATAGGCCTGCGGCTGTTTGTAGCGCGCCTGGCGGATGATCTTGTCGGGAAAACTCAGTTTGCTGTGCGCACCGGCACCTATACCTAAGTAATCGCCAAACTTCCAGTAATTGAGGTTGTGTTTGGAACGGCGATTCGGCTGCGCAAAAGCCGAAGTTTCGTAGTGCTGATAACCATTGGCTGCCAGCAATTCTTCGATACCTTGCTGCATGTCGGAACCGGCATCCTCGTCAGGCAAGGCAGGCGGATTGCGATAAAACAAAGTGTTCGGCTCCAGCGTCAACTGATAGCAGGACAGATGCTGCGGCGAAAACAACAGCGCGGTTTGCACATCCTGCAAAGCCTGCTCAGGCGTTTGTTCAGGCAGCGCATACATCAGGTCAAGATTGATATTGTCAAAATGTCGTTGCGCAATGGCAATGGCGGCTTTTGCCTCATCGGCAGAATGGATGCGCCCCAGCGCCTTCAGATGCGCATCGTTGAAACTCTGGATACCCATCGATAACCGGTTCACGCCCGCATCGCGGTAAGCCGCGAATTTACCGGCCTCAACCGTACCGGGATTCGCCTCAAGCGTGATCTCGGCGTCGATGCTCAGCGGCAGCAGCATGCGCAGCTGGCGCAGGATTTCCGCGACAGCGGCGCCCGAGAGCAGACTGGGCGTACCGCCGCCGAAAAATACCGTATAGACTTTACGCCCCCAGATTTGCGGCAACGCCATCTCCAGATCGCGGGTCAGCGCGGCGACATATTCCGCTTCCGGGAATGCCCCGTGTGCCTGATGCGAATTGAAGTCGCAATATGAGCATTTCTTCACGCACCACGGAACGTGGATATACAGCGAAAGCGGCGGCAGCGCGGTAAAACTGATTTCCCGAGTTTTCAGAAAAACAGGTTTAACGAGGGTCATGCAGCAACCGTTCCAGCAAGACCTTCATGGCTTTTCCCCGATGGCTGATGGCGTGCTTTTCATCAGAGGTCAGTTCGGCGCTCATTTTGCCGAACTGGGGCAACCAGAACAGCGGGTCATAACCGAAACCGCCCTCGCCCAGCTCTGCCTGCGCGATTTCGCCGTGCCATTCACCCTCACAGATGACGGGCTGAGGGTCGTCCGCATGGCGCACCAGCACCAGCACGCAATAGTAATGCGCGCGACGATCGGCCACACCCTGCATATCCTGCAGCAACTTTTGATTATTGCGCTGATCTGACTTTGGGAAGCCGGAAAAACGCGCTGAGATCACACCCGGCATACCGTTCAGTGCTGTCACGCAGATGCCAGAGTCGTCCGCCAATGCCGGCAGACCGCTTTCCCGGCTGACATGACGCGCCTTGGCCAGCGCATTCTCGATAAACGTGACATGCGGCTCTTCCGCTTCAGAGATACCCAGTTCGGACTGGGTCAGCACTTCGATTCCCAGCGGCGCGAGCATCTGCCGGAATTCGCGCAGCTTGCCGGGGTTGTTGGACGCGATAACGAGTTTTTGCACGATATTATTCTGCCAGTGCGACGCGCTGCATTCCGATTAAATCAATAATGCCGGCACTAGCCAGTTCCAGCAACTGATCCATCTCAGAACGGCTGAAGGCGTGCCCTTCGGCTGTGCCCTGCACTTCGACGAAATGACCGCTGCCCAGCATCACCACGTTCATGTCGGTATCGCATTCAGAATCTTCAATATAATCAAGGTCTAACACAGGACTCCCCCGATAGATACCGACCGAGATCGCAGCGATGGAGTCTTTAATCGGCGTATCCGGCACCAGTCCTTTTTGCATCAGTCCGGCAACCGCATCGTGAAGTGCAACATACGCCCCGGTAATGCTGGCGGTGCGCGTACCGCCATCTGCCTGAATCACGTCGCAATCGATCTGAATAGTGCGTTCGCCGAGCTTCTTCAAATCCACCACGGCGCGCAGGCTGCGTCCGATCAGCCGTTGAATTTCCTGAGTGCGCCCCGACTGCTTGCCTTTGGCGGCTTCGCGCTGCATGCGACTGCCGGTTGAACGCGGCAACATACCGTATTCAGCGGTCACCCAGCCTTCCCCGCTACCCTTCTTGTGAGGCGGCACGCGCTCTTCGACGCTGGCGGTGCAAATGACTTTGGTATCGCCACACTCGATCAGCACTGAACCTTCGGCATGTTTGGTGTAATGGCGGGTAATGCGTATTTCACGCAACTGATTATTTTGTCTTGAACTTGGGCGCATAAAAAATAGTAAGTGGTGAGTAGTGAGTGGTAACAGCAAACGGTAAACAGAAAACAGAAAATAGAAAATAGAAAACAGAAAACAGAAAACCGGAATTTCTTATGGAATTTCGAGGATATGGCTGATGATAACGTCAGTGTCGTGCTCGGCTTCCGTGTTACTCCAGCGCATCGCAAGTCCCGTCGCATTGTCTGACTTGCCTTTTTCGAGCAGCAGTGCACCGGCGATCAGTTTATCCAGCGCAACATCCACCGGTTTACCCGCAAAGGCCGCGACCAGCTCCTTGTCGACAAACGGTCCACATAAACCATCGCTGCAAAGCAACACCACATCGCCTGATTGCAACTCGACAGTAGTCCCCAACTCGATCTCGAACATGTCTTCGACACCGCCCAGGCAATTGGTAATCTGGTTGCGTCTGGGGTGGGTCCTGGCCTCGTCTTCATCGATCACGCCGCATGCCAGCCACATTTGCACCATCGAATGATCAAGGGTTTTGGCAAACACGGCGCCCTTACGAAGCAGGTAAAGACGCGAATCCCCGGCGTGACCCCAGTACAGTTTGCCATCCTGAATCAGCGCTGCAACGCAAGTTGTACCGGGAAATGACTGATCGTTGGGCAAGGGAAGCGCCATGATGCGTTGGTGTGCGGTGCGCATGGTGTCCGACAAAAAGTCCAACGGATCATCGAGATGCGTATGACGGCCAAATGACTCGACAAACGTATCCATCGCCATACCGGCAGCCACCTCGCCGTGGAAATGTCCGCCCATCCCGTCCGCCAACACCAACAGCAAAGTGTCATTACTGTATGCGAAAGCTACACGATCCTGATTGTATTTACGGTCGCCAATGTGACTGGCCTGATGGATAGAGAATTTCATAGTTCGCAATCGTAATATAATGCGCCCATTACGCACAGCTATTTATTTGCCCGCCAATAAATGTGACGCTCGCATAGCGATACGTTTGCCCCCTCTACCGCCCGCGGGAGAGGGTTGGGGTGAGGGGAAACGGGCTTGGCGAATTTATTTTCAAGGGTGGCTTTTATGCCATGCCCGTTAATTTTGAAGGCGCATACCATGATTTTAAGCATGACCGGTTACGCCAATACCAGCGCGGATTTTGCCAGCGGATCCCTGTCGCTGGAGTTGCGCGCCGTCAACCACCGCTATCTGGATATTCAATTGCGTATGCCGGAAGAATTGCGCTGTTTCGAAGGCGCACTTCGCGAACTGATCAGCTCAGCGCTGCAGCGCGGCAAGGTCGAATGCCGGATCAACTATGCGGCGCGTGACGCACTGGCCGGCACGACGCTCAATCGCGATCTGCTGTTGCAACTGGCCGCCTGGAACAGTGAGGTGCAAGCTGCCATGCCGGCTGCCTGCACGTTGAGTGTCGCCGATGTGCTGCGCTGGAACGGCATGCTGGCGACGCCTGCGGCTTCAAGCGATGAATTGCGGGCGACATTAACCCGCCTGATGCAAACGGCGTTACAGGAATTCAAGTCCTCGCGCGCGCGCGAAGGTGAGAAACTCAAAGATTTTTTGTCCGAACGTCTGGAAAAAATCGACGCCTTGCGTCTTGACGTGATGCCGCATGTTCCCGCCGCGATTGCCGCCTATGAAGCCCGGTTGATCAGCCGACTGAAGGACGCGATGCAAAATGCGGAAGACGAACGCATACGTCAGGAAATCACGCTGTTTGCCAGCAAGATCGACGTGGATGAAGAGCTTTCACGTTTAGCCAGCCACCTGTCTGAGATGCGCCGCATTCTCAAACAAGGCGGTGCGGTGGGCAAGCGACTGGATTTCCTGATGCAGGAATTGAACCGCGAAGCCAATACGCTGGGCTCAAAATCGGTAGATGCCGAGGTATCCCGCAGTGCAATGGAGATGAAAATCCTCATCGAACAGATGCGCGAGCAAATCCAGAACTTGGAGTAGTGTTTTAGCCCGTTTCACCACAACGGAGGCCGCAAACTTCTCCCGTCCACACTCACGCCGCCAGTTCTTCGGTTAGATCAGGATGGCGCTCAAGCAGCCGCAGCAGACATACAACTCCGCCCGGAGGTACAAACCGGCCTTGCTCCCAGTCGCGCAGCGTTGCCACAGGCGTGGCGATGCGCTCGGCAAAAGCCTGCTGCGACAGCCCGGTCTTGCTACGCGCAGAACGTACCAGCATCTGTTCTGGCGTTGTCACGCGCCCCGCACCCGCCTTAGCCTCTGCCAATGCTTGCCGCACATCAGGAAATTCCATGCCCGCATCCAGCTCAATGGCACGGGCGATTTTTTCAATATCCATATCACACCGCCTTATCAATATCGCCGGGCGAAATGTTGGCCTGATCGGATTTGGTATACATCATCACCAAAATCACCTCGCCTCGCTCGGATAGGTTGAAATAAACAATTCGCACACCGCCTCGCTTGCCGGAACCCGCACGCCCCCAGCGCACCTTGCGCGCGCCATCAGCACCTGGAATCACATCGCCAGACAAGGGATTGGCGGCAATCCAGTCGATGAACGTCAGTCGTTCGGATTCAGACCAGATTTTTTCTGCCTGCTTCTGAAAGGTTGGGGTTTCGATTACAGTGCGCATGAGCGGCATTATACGGGCATCCCGTATACCGTCAATCAGTTTGCGATGGAAATCGGTAGCGCAGCAGATGATCGGCTGCGCCTTTCTGAATAGATCAGCAGATCAGAGGGAGAATTTAGCGCTCAGTAAATGCAGATCGCTGACATTCCCACGATGAAAGGTCAGGCCACGTGAACTGGAGGCCGTAAGGCGGTTTTATATTTAAGGCCAGAATTTTGACTGCTGGTATCGTGTAAAATGCAAAAAAGATTGTGGACAGGGTTACACCATAATTTTGTGCGTACCAATTAAAAAGCAACATTGACGCATCACGAAATAAATCATTAGGTTACGGATTAAATGCAGATTCAAATCCAATAACGATCGGAGTTTTTATGTCAGGAAGCCTGTTTATCATCAGCGCACCCTCAGGTGCCGGCAAGACCAGTCTGGTGCATGCCTTACTCGCCACCAATCCGCAGATTGACCTGTCGGTTTCCTACACCACCCGCGCACCGCGAGCAGGTGAGGTGGATGGCGTTGCATACCACTTTATCAGTCGTGAAATTTTTATCGAAATGGCCGGACGCGGTGAGTTTCTGGAAAGCGCTGAAGTCTACGGCAACTTTTACGGCACATCACAACGCTGGATCAGTCAGGAAAACGCCAAAGATCGCGATATTTTGCTGGAAATCGACTGGCAAGGCGCAGCGCAAGTCAGACGCCAGTTTCCTGAATGCGTCAGCGTTTTCATCCTCCCTCCTTCCATTGCAGCTTTGGCACAACGCCTGAAAGGGCGCGGCACAGACAGCCAGGAGATCATAAATCGTCGCATGAAGGCCGTTCGTGAAGATGTCGCGCATGTTGCCGAATTCGATTATGTTATCATCAACGATGATTTGAATGAGGCGCTGCATGAATTTAACGCCGTCGTGCTGGCCGCCAGACTGCGCAGCATCTGTCAGCTGACACGCCATCAAAATTTGATTAACCAGTTACAAAATCCGGAGTAAATTATGGCCCGTATTACCGTAGAAGAATGTTTAGTTCATATCCCGAATCGCTTTGACATGACGCTGGCAGCCGCTTTTCGCGCACGCCAGATCGCCAATGGTGCATCGCACCTGGTACCTGAAAGCCGCGACAAGCCTACCGTCGTCGCCTTGCGCGAAATCAGCAAAGGTAAAGTCGGCGTTGAAATACTCAACCGGGGTCAGGCTTAACACAGCCTGAATTACCCTAACGGACATGGCAAAGTTGTCACACCTGACGAAAAATACTCCATGCCCGTCACCCCCACTCCAACCCTCCCCCGCCTGCGGTGGAGGGTACAAGCGAATCGCTACGCGAGTTTAGCGATAATGCAGGCGATAAATGGCTGACGCGGAATTACTGATCGAGGAAGTTTCAAGCTACCTGAAACCACAGGATGTCGAACACGTCCGTGAGGCGATTGAATTTAGCCGCCTCGCCCATCAGGGTCAGACACGCCAGTCCGGTGATCCTTATGTCACGCACCCGATTGCCGTGGCTCGCATTCTCACGCCCTTACACCTCGACACGCAATCCATTATCGCGGCTTTGCTGCATGATGTCGTCGAAGATACGGAAATTACCTCCGGACAGATTGCGGAAAAATTCGGCAAACCGGTGGCCGAACTGGTGGATGGCTTAAGCAAGCTCGAACGCATCCATTTCGAGACTCGCGAAGACGCGCAGGCGGAAAATTTCCGCAAGATGCTGCTGGCCATGGCGCGCGATGTACGCGTGATTCTGATCAAACTCGCTGACCGCTTGCACAATATGCGCACGCTGGACTCGATGGCACCTGAGAAATGCGAGCGCATTGCACGCGAGACGATGGAAATCTACGCGCCGATCGCCAACCGGCTCGGCCTGAACGAAATATATATTGAATTACAAGATCTTAGCTTCAAGCATCTGCATCCGAATCGCTATTCCGTGCTGTCAAAAGCGCTCAAAGTCGCGCGCGGAAATCGCCGCGAAGTCGTCGGAAAAATACTGGAAGCCATCCGTCAGCAGCTTGAAAAAAATCATATTCAAGCCGAAGTCACGGGTCGCGAAAAAAATATCTACAGTATTTACAAGAAAATGCAGAAGAAGTCGCTGGCTTTTTCCGAAGTGCTGGACATCTACGGTTTCCGCGTACTGGTTGAAGACACGCCCTCCTGCTATCTGACGCTGGGTGCGCTGCATGCCTTGTATAAACCGATTCCGGGCAAAATCAAGGACTACATCGCGATTCCGAAATCCAACGGCTATCAGTCACTGCACAGCACGCTGTTCGGACCGTTTGGCACGCCGATCGAGATCCAGATCCGCACCCGCGAAATGCACAGGATTGCCGATGCCGGGGTTGCCTCCCACTGGCTGTACAAGAGCGGGCCTTCCAGCATCAACGAACTGCACAAGAAGACCCACCAGTGGTTGCAGGAACTGCTGGAAAGCCTGAACGACAGCAGCACTTCTGCCGAATTCATGGAACACCTGAAGGTGGATCTGTTTCCCGATGCGGTTTATGTATTCACACCCAAAGGCAAGATACTGTCTTTGCCGCGCGGTGCTACGGCAGTGGATTTCGCCTACAGCGTGCATACCGATATCGGCGACCGCTGCATTGCCGTCAAGATCAATCACGAACTGGTGCCATTGCGCAGCGAGCTTCGTAACGGCGATCGCGTGGAAATCATCACCGCACCGCATGCCAAGCCCAATCCGGCCTGGCTGGTCTATGTCACCACCAACAAGGCGCGCAGCCATATTCGCCACTTCCTGAAAACCATCCAATCGGGCGAATCCGCCCTGCTCGGCGAACGTCTGCTCAACCAGGCGCTGCACGCATTGGGAATCAAACCGACTGCCATGCAGGAAGCATGTTGGAACAAGCTGCTCAAAGATACCGGCGTGAAAACGCGCCAGGAAATTCTGGCCGACATCGGTCTGGGCCGCCGCCTGAATATGGTCGTTGCGAGACAATTGGCCTGCAACGGTGAAACCGTGCCCAGCGAGACCGTCGCCAACCCGGTCATCACAATCCAGGGCACTGAAGGCATGGCCGTGCAGTTTGCCACCTGCTGCCGGCCGATACCCGGCGACCCTATCATCGGCGTGATTAAAAACGGACAAGGGCTGGTTGTGCATACCCACGACTGCCCGGCATTGCGAAAGGGACACAGCGGACAATGGCTGGATGTGGTGTGGGACAAAAACATCACGCGCACCTTCGCCGTCAGCCTGAAACTCCTCGTCGCCAACCAGCGCGGCGTACTGGCAAAAATCGCCGCCGCAATCGCAGAAGCGGAATCCAATATCGAAAATGTCAGCTTCGCCAACGAAGGCGAATACACCGCGCTGCACTTCACACTGGAAGTGAACAACCGCCAGCATCTGGCCGGCATTATGCGCAACTTACGGATGATTCCGGAAGTGATCAGAATCTTCCGCGTGCAAAGCGGCGGGTAAATCCTGCTGATTCACGCGGCAGCCTCTCAACGCAATCAGGTTTCATGGGCGCACATGATAAAAGGTGACATTCTGGATTTAAAACAGCCCCTCAGCCTAGTTTTAACAATGCCTCAAACTCATCTATTGGCACGGGCTTGCTAAACAGATAACCCTGATAAGCCATACAGCCATGCTGTTTCAAGAATGTAAGTTGCGCCTCTGTTTCCACACCTTCGGCAATCACATTCAAATGGAAGTTTCTCGCTAAGTCGATGATGGCTTGTACCATTACCGCGTCATTCGGGTCGGTTGCGATATCACGTACAAAACTCTGATCAATCTTGATCTGGTCGATAGGCAACTGCTTCAGGTATGAAAGCGATCATCAGTGGGGCACACATATCCTTTGGAAAACTTTGCTGCTTCGATGAACTACTTCCATTTAAATCGAGGTAAATACTCAAGCATTTGACTGACTGCTATTGGCCTGATCTGCGATTACAGCACGTTAAACACATAATTTATTCAGCACTTGCCATTCTTACGACAGTAATCGCGGTAGTTCATGTCTTCGGTTAAGAGGTGTTCAATCAGCACCTGCTTTACTTTCAGACCCGCTTCTATCCACTCGTAGTCTGTCATATTATCTTTAAAACCATCCACGATCTTATGAAAAAATTGAATGGCCTGCGCATGTTTCTTCACGTGCTCTTCCGCTGCAGGATAACCCCACCTTTTGAACAAGGCTTCCTCATGGGCAAAATGCGCCACAGCATCCTCCTGAATGGCACGCATGCGTTGTTTCACCACATCAATATCCATACGAGCAACAATAGCCTCGTTCAGTTCGTTGACGAGTTGAATGAAATGCTGATGCTCTGCATCGATCTCCGGGATCCAGACACTCAGTTCGTCCGTCCAATCCAGACGCCACGGTGATGTTTCAACTTGGGAAGGCATATTGCTTTTCCTTGAACAAGGTTAGGCAGGCATCTACGACTTGCGGATCATAATGCATACCGCGCCCACGGGTGATTTCATCCAACGCCGGCGCGATACCCAGTCCCGGACGATAGGGACGATGCGATGACATCGCCTCCACCACGTCAGCCACACTCAAGATACGCGCTTCAAGCAGAATGTCATCGCCCTTGAGTCCCTGCGGATAACCGGAACCGTCAAGCCTTTCATGGTGCTGCAGCACCATCTGCGCGATCGGCCAAGGGAAGTCGATGTCTTTGAGCAGGTTATAGCCCGCCTGTGAGTGAGTTTTGATCAGGCTGAATTCAATATCCGAAATTTTTCCGGGTTTGCTCAGTATTTCCGCTGGAATCTGGATTTTACCCAGATCGTGCACAATGCCAGCCATGTGAATGCCTTTAACCTGTTCGTCCGGCAGTCCAATCTGCTTTGCTATGGCTGTCGCCAGGTCAGCCACCCGGTTCTGGTGTCCTGCGGTATAAGGATCGCGTACTTCCACGATGTAGGCAATGGCGCGTACGGTGCTCTCCAGATTTTCTTGCAACTGTACCAGTTGTGCCTGATTTTTTTCAAGCGCCAGGTCACGCTCGGCGCGCACATGCAGGGTGCACACACCAAAAGCCAGATCTCCAGCCATTTCTTCCAGCAAGCTGATTTCGTCGGGAATAAAGGAATGCACTTCATTGGAATATACGGTCAGCGAGCCGAACACGGCACCGTCGTCCATCAGCGGCAGCGCAATGCTCGACAGATAGCCGAGCTTGATCGCTTCATCGCGCCAAGGCAAATAATGCGGGTCGTTCGCGATATCCTGTGAAATTTGCGTCTGTCCGCTGCGAACGGCGCGCCCGCAGGGTATCATGCCGAGTTCGTTTTCTGCCCAACTGGGTTGCATGGTGGCCGGATAGCCGCCGTTGTTGCTGGCATGCGCCATGATTCTAAGAGATTTATTCTCGTCGAACTGCACATAGCCCACCCAAGCCAGCTGATAACCTCGCTGCCTGACGATGGCCTCACATATTTGATTCAGCAGCGTATCCTCATCGGTTGCATGCACCAGACTGCGGTTCACCGCACCCAGCGTGGCCAAGGCACGGTTGGCGTGTTGAATGGCGGCTTCAGCCTGATGTTTTTCGGTAATGTCCTCCAGGGTATGCACAGAATAAAGATAAACACCCTGCTTGTCATGGATGGGAAAAGCGCGCGAGCGGTAGATGACATTGCCGACGATCACCTCTTCTTCTGCATTTTCCCGCAACCGCAGACAGCCAGGCAGCGGCCCATCATTTCTGGGAAAGACCTCGTAGTAAGGCTTGCCGATGACATGCTTGAACTTGGGCTCGCCTGATGCGGCAAGGTAAGCCTTGTTTACCCTCACCAACCGCATCGCCTTGTCATGGATGAAAATCGGATCGTTAATACTGTCAAAGGTCGCCTCCCACTCGCCTCTCGACATTTCGGTCTCCTCGCGGGATTTTTCCATGTCCTCCAGCATAAAGAGCATGGCTCGACTGCTTTGCTCGGCATCGAGGTTCTTTTCCCTGGATTTCTCAAGCTCGGCCGCGAGGCGCACAACGTCTAACTTGAGCCTTGCGTTTTCCGCCGCCAATATATCATTGCCTTCGGTCATTTCTTTGCCTTTTCAAGTTCTGCGATCCATGTCTTGAGTTTGCCGTCAGGTCGCCGTATGGTTCGAGTTCATGCATATCAAATTCTCCGCTTTAGCGCTTCAATTTCTGCACTCAGATTGATTAGCTCGTCAGTCAGTTCCTTAATTCTAAATTCCCGTTTTACAGCCACTTTCTGGAAACGTTCAAGATAATCCAACTGTTCCTCTACCTTGTGCTCAGCTTGCTTGCGTTCAGTAATGTCGCGCACAATACTGATGGCGTGCCATTGCCCCTGTAATTGCACGGCAGCGACGGATAATTCGACAGGAAACTCCTCACCACCCTTGCGCGATGCAGTAACCTCAGTCACTTTCCCAATCAGTGCGCCTTCACCGCTTTGCTGAAAATGGGGGAAGGCGTGTGAAAATCGGGCGTGTGCTGATGCGGGAACTATCATGCCATGCAATTCCTGCCCCATTGCTTCGGCGATGGTATAACCGAACATACGCTCGGCAGCACCATTCCATAAAGAGATACGCTGGTCAGCTCCCATCATGATGATAGCGTCCTGTGCAGATTCGGTGATCTTGCGGAATTTCTCCACACTTTCTTTCAGTGCGCGTTCCCTTTGCTTACGTTCGTTCACGGCGATGTTGAGATTGAATATCACAATCATAAAAATTAACAGTCCAATGAGTGTGCCGCTAAAAATGATCATGTATGAGGTTTGCGACACACTTTCCGATTCGTGTTTAAGCTTATCGATAAACTGATTATGCTCATTCTCAACCAGATAAAAGGTAATACGGAGGGCGTCGAGCAACTTATCACCCTGGCTGATCATCGTGTTCCGAGTCGCATCGCTTACACCGGATCGGCTGGCATCGATGACATGCTCAAACCACTGAAATTGCGTCCTAACCTCTGTATCAATTCGGGCAAAGTGCGATTGATGAACTGGCTTGGCGATTTCGATGCGCCGGAGTACGTCCAGCTGCGTAGAACAGTCAGCCTTCGCCAAAAGATAAGCCTTCAGAAATTGTTCATCGCCTGTTGTGATGTAATTGTGCATGTGTGATTTTGCATCGAGAACCTCGACCAGAATTCTGTCAGACCCACCCTGCATTTTCTCAATTTGCAAGATTTGTCGATCGACCTCTTGCAACCAGAAATGGCTACGGTTGGTGCTCAAACCGATAAATACCAGCAGCACCAAACCGCAGGCAATCGCCACGGTAGTACGTCTGCCGAATGCCCACGGCAACACATCATGCTGCCAGCTTAATGCAATGAGTGCGATACCCAGTATTGTGAACAGAATAGCCGTAGGCATTGCCATCATGTTCAGGCCAAACCAGCCATAGACACCAATATTCGGTGTGGCATATGAAAGGATTTCTGCCAGCGCAAAAACCGACATCATCAGGCCAATAATGACCGGCACAAGCACCGTCCTAACGGTCTTTCCTAACCCAAGGAATAACAGTGCCACTGACAGAGACACAAAATAGAAGGCTGTTTCTGGCGCCATCCGTCCCGGATACGAGGTACCCACTACACCTGCTGGCTCTTTGAACAACCACTGATCGATACCGAATTCCCAGCCAAAAACGTATTCACTAAGCGAAAGCAGGCCAATCAAGCCAATAAGCAGGCTGAAAAAACGTGCCATTAAAACCAGTAATTTGGGGCGTTGCGGATTTAAGGTTGCGGATGGGCAGCTCGTTAATAAAAGCGCGATTCCAGACAGAACGAAGCAGACGGCCGTATTGGCCTTCATGGAAACCCAGATCGGCAGAATACTTTTGAGTAAGCCAATGTCGAATTCCCAACCGAACAGAACCAGCGTGCCGACAAACACCAACAACAGAGCAACTTGGCATGAGAACCCGGTTGCCAACTTGGCATGAGAACCCGGTTGCCGACAGCGTGGAGTTTGGCATACGGTCTGCTGACATGTGGCTTCTCCTTACATTATGCAACATACTACTACATGCAGCAGACCGCAGCACTAATTCGCCAGGCTCTTTCTTATTGTGAGCACCTTATTAATGCATACGACGTGCGGCTTGAGTGGCACCTCGTTTCTCTTCTTCGACGTGCAGGTTTCTGCTTCGACGTGCAGGTTTCTGGCAAGCAATTCCCAATATTGACGGGCCGCTGATGGCGCCTTGCCGACCATGGCGCAAACCTATTTTTACACGACGCTGCATCTGCTTACACGACTATACCAGTCATTCAAAATCAGAAGTTATTGAGATCGGTTTTGATGATCGACAGGCATCACAGATTAATCGCCCCGCCATATAAACGCAGCAACGCCAGCATCGCAGAAGCCTTGTCCAGCGTCTCCTGATATTCCGCATCAACCTGCGAGTCGGCGACCAGACCGCCGCCCGCCCAGCAGCGAATTTCGTCACCGCTGTAAATTAACGTGCGAATCACGATATTGGTATCCATATTCCCGTCGAAACCGATATAGCCGATCGCGCCGCAATATATTCCGCGCGGGTCAGGTTCAAGTTGTTCGATGATCTGCATCGCCCGCCGCTTGGGCGCACCGGTGATCGAACCGCCGGGAAAGCAGCTTTCCATTACATCCAGCGCATCGCGCCCCTCTGTCAGTTCACCCTGCACCGTACTGACCAGATGGTGCACGTTGGCGTAGCTTTCTACCTTGAACAACTCAGGCACGCGCACCGAACCGGGTTTGCAGCATTTGCCCAGA
>JAPLQK010000090.1 GCA_026399735.1 Pseudomonadota bacterium | reverse complement strand
CAACTTGGCATGAGAACCCGGTTGCCGACAGCGTGGAGTTTGGCATACGGTCTGCTGACATGTGGCTTCTCCTTACATTATGCAACATACTACTACATGCAGCAGACCGCAGCACTAATTCGCCAGGCTCTTTCTTATTGTTAGCACCTTATTAATGCATACGACGTGCGGCTTGAGTGGCACCTCGTTTCCCTTCTTCGACGTGCAAGTTTCTGGCAAGCAATTCCCAATATTGACGGGCCGCTGATGGCGCCTTGCCGACCATGGCGCAAACCTATTTTTACACGACGCTGCATCTGCTTACGCGACTATACCCGTCATTCAAAATCAGAAGTTATTGGGATCGGTTTTGATAATCGACAGGCATCACAGATTAATCGCCCCGCCATATAAACGCAGCAACACCAGCATCGCAGAAGCCTTGTCCAGCGTCTCCTGATATTCCGCATCAACCTGCGAGTCGGCGACCAGACCGCCGCCCGCCCAGCAGCGAATCTCTCCCCCTCGCACGCCGAACGGCTCACTTGTATCCTTGATTGTAGCGATGTCGTACGGGCGACTGTTCCCGCAATCGGCTGGCTGCGCCAGTAACGTGTCGCAGCCGCTATAGACCAGCGTGCGAATGACGATATTGGTGTCCATATTCCCGTCGAAACCGATATAGCCGATCGCGCCGCAATATATTCCGCCTTTCCATTACATCCAGCGCATCGCGCCCCTCTGTCAGTTCACCCTGCACCGTACTGACCAGATGGTGCACGTTGGCGTAGCTTTCTACCTTGAACAACTCAGGCACGCGCACCGAACCGGGTTTGCAGCATTTGCCCAGATCGTTGCGCAACAGATCCACGATCATCAGGTTCTCTGCGCGATCCTTCGGGTGAGAACTTAACTCGTCAGCCAGTTGAAGGTCGCGTTCGGTGTCGGCATCGCGCGGGCGCGTACCCTTGATCGGACGGGTTTCAACAAGTCCTTCGTACACACTGATAAATCGCTCCGGCGAGGCGCACAGAATCTGAACACCCGGAAAATTAAGATAGGCCGAGTATGGCGCAGGACTCAACTCGCGCAGCTTGAGATAAGCGCCCAGTGCATCACCTGATGCGGGTGCGGAAAAGCGTTGCGCAAGATTGACCTGATAACAGTCGCCCGCCTGCAAATAGCCTTGCACTCTGGCGAATGCCGCCGAATAACTGTCTTTGGTGAAATTGCAGGTGATTTTTCCCTGCACGCTGAAGGTATCGACTGGCAGAGTAACTTCAGTTTGAAAAAAACGTAAAACCTGCGCCAATAAAACTGCCGTTTCAGCATAACGTTGATGCGAAACCAGTCGTGCGGTTTTTTCCTGATGGTCGAGCACCAGCGCCCAATCGTAAATGCCGATAATCATGACGGGAAGTTGTTCCGCCTGAACCGGACGCGCCAGATCATAGCTCCAGCAGCCCAGCGCACCGCCGGCAAACGGCACATCAGCAACAGGCGCAACTCGCTCACCCAGCTCACTGCGTATTGTGGCGAACGGATCGCCGCACGACGCATCCAGCGTGTGATGGGGTGCGGCCGTCAGGATATCAAAACGCGCCATCCCGCCACTGTCCAGCCACGCCGACCAGGGCAGGTCAGCGATCGCTGCAAAATAACGCGCCGCATCGGACTGATAAGGCAGTTCCTGACAATAGAAATTCATAACGCAGGAAACCGAAAACCTGCGAACTGGCAACGGTTTTTCATGGCGAAGTGCGTTCAAGCGCCTTTTCAGCAGCGATCTTTTGCAACCATTCCCGTATCATCGGCAACGCGGCCGTGGTCGCATCCTCCCCGACTTTGATCAGGCGCAGCTTGCTGGTCGCGTCGATTTCCGGCGTGATACCGATCTCGGGCCGTATCACGACCTGCGCTGATTCGAGTTCCTGTGACAAAATTGACTGACGCATGATGCGCAGACTTTGCTTGAGAATATCGATAATATCCTTAAGTTCAGGATGATCAGACGGCTGTTGCGAAATATCCACGGCAATAATGAAGTCCGCGCCCATTTCCCGCGCCATTGTCACCGGCACAGGCTGCTTTAAATCACCATCCACATATTCCTCACCGTTGATCATCACGGGATAAAACACACCGGGTATGCTGCTGGATGCGCGCACCGCCATGCCGGTATTGCCCCGGTTAAATGCCACTGTCTTGCCGCTGCCAAGCCGGGTTGCAATCGCCACGAAGTGCTTGTCCAGTTGTTCGATGGAACGATTGTTCAGCGCGCGATTGATGAAATCCTGCAACTGCTCGCCGCGCACATAACCACGTCTGGAAAAGTCGTAATCTTTCAGCTTTTCCCGATCCATCTCAAGCGCCAGCTTTTCCAGCTCAGTGCCGCTATACCCGCCCGCATACAGCGCCCCCACCACACTGCCCGCACTGGTTCCCAGCACGATATCCACCTTGATGTTGTTCGCTTCGAGCACCTTGATCACGCCGATGTGCGCAAAACCCCGATCTCCGCCGCTCCCCAGCGCCAGCGCGACCACAGGCTGATCGGACTGAACAGGGGCGGCGTATACCGCCTGAGGCAGGATCACATCCTTGTACTGCAACGGCGGCGTGGAACAAGCGGCCAGCAACAATAACAGCCAAAGACATTTATACTTTTTCATCATATTTTTGTCTTGATCGCAAGCACCGCCTGGTTGCGCAAGGTTCGCAGCAACGAGAGCTGATGTTGCGACACTTTGAGGCTGTTGGCTTCCAGCATGTCTGCATAAAACATCCCGATCGCTTTGTCTTTCAGCATGACCGGCAACAGGATAAAGCAGGGCGCATTGATCGTGGTTCTGTACCATGCAGGAATCTTGTCAGCAATATTGGGCGCGTCGATATTCTCGATCGCGATATCCAGTCCTTTTTCTATCGACAGATGGAATACATCGGCCACAAAAGGTAACGAAAAGCGAAAAACGGGGAGCAACGCTTCTGCACCCTGACCAAACCCGAACCTGGCAACCATGGCATTTTGCTTGTTGTCCCGGATCAGGATCAATGCGCGGTTGAATCCGATTCCCCGGTAAATCGTCTCCAGCACCATCTGCAATACGTCGTTCAGATTGAAGTCGCTGACCAGCGATGCGGTCACATCCTGTATGCCTGCACCCAGTATCGCTTCCGGATTATGCGGACGCGTATCGACCGTCTCTTGATTGACAGCCTGATCCAAATTGGTAATGTCGTCAAACTCACTGGCCTTTTTCGCAACTTCAGCAAGCTGCGCATGTCCGCACCACTTGCGCACCCGGGCCAATAACGGACTCTTGCCGGTACTGAGATTCAAAATCACGGATCGCTGGCCCAATTCACTGATGCCGACCTCAATCGCTGCAGATAATTCGCGTTCTGAGACACGGATCGCGCTTTCATAGCGTTTGGCCAGCGCAACTAAGGACTGATGTTTATTCTGTGCGGTGGTTGATGCCGCAATCTCGCACAATTCATCGGCCAGATTAATGGTCACAGTTAAATAGTCCATATCGCCGACGGACGGGCCAATCTTGCCGGCGGATAACTTGCGCATCCCGGCAAGCAGACGCGGCGGAAAATTCCAGCTGCGCGCGACAGCCAGACCTAGTTCAGAATAGGAGATTCCCAGCACCTTGATGGCTGCCTGAACCTCCGCTTCGCCCTGTTCTGTCAGCCTGGCAATATCCTGACTTTCATCGAAAAAATAATAAGTCGTCAGCATCCGGCCCAGATTATGAAACATGGCGCAGACCATTACTTCTTCAGCATCGCGTATATTGTGTCCGACCGACAATTGCGCGGCCACGATGCCGGTGAAAATAGCGCGCACCACTTCATCCTTAAGTTGCACCGCCTGCGCCTTGTTCTGCAAAAAATCCATAAGAATCAATGACATAGCGATATTACGCACAGTCTCGAAGCCCAGAATCACCACCGCCTTGGAAACCGTGTTGATTGTGCCGCCAAACTGTCCGTACGACGCCGTATTCACCAGTTTCAGCAGCCGGCTGGTCAGCGCAAAATCCTGCAAGATCGTGCGCGCAAGTTTGCTGCTGCTCTCAGATTCGGAAGAGACGATCTGGTTGATCTCGGAAATAATATTGGTCAGTGCCGGGAAATCGCTTTTGCTGCGCATGCGGCGCAGTAAAAATTCCAGCGTACTGTGCGCTCCGCTTTGCGCGGTGAGGGTTTCACGCTGTTCACCGAGATAATCCTGCAAGGCCTGTTTCATCGCAAAGGCGCTCGAATAGCGTTCGTTAGGATTTTTTGCCACTGCCTTTAAAATAATGGCTTCAAGCTTCTCGTCTACGCGTATGTTTCTGCTCGATGGCGCTGCGATCGCGTGAGCCATATCCCCGTTATCGCCGCCTGCCGGACATTCCCCGGTCACCATTTCATAGAGTATTGCGCCGACCGAATAGATGTCTGCTATCTCATCATATTGACCGTCTGAAATAAGCTCGGGCGCCATGTAACGGGATATCGCATCATCGCCATTGAGCATAGCCTGCCCGAAATCCATCACCATCGGCACGCCGCTGATCATCACGTTGGCCGGTTTGATATCCAGATGCAACACACCCTGTGCATGTGCACAGGCCAAACCGGCCAGCACACCGCACGCTATTTCTGCCGCACGTACGAACGGCAGAATATGATCCTGTTTCAGCAATTGGCTGAGCGTCTCCCCTTCGACAAAGGCATACACCAGATAGGGCGAACCCTGATGCTCTCCCGAGTCATACAACGCAATGATGTTGGGATGTTGCAGGCTGCTGACGATATGCGCTTCGTGCTGCCCGGTCTTGCATAACATCTTGATGACAACCTGACGATCCAGCTGCGAGTCATGTGCCAGATAGACGGTACCATGACTGCCCTGGCCCAGTTCATTCAGTATTTCAAAACGACCAATTTTTTGTCCGGGCATAATTAACCAGCATTAGATAAATTACTTACAAACCATGCCCTGAACATAAAGAGTACAGAGATGCAATATCAGGCAGTCTTATTCTACACCAGCAGCATTACAGTCGATGCGCCGCCAGCACCTGATCAATATCGGCCAGCAATTTGAGCATTTCCTGTTCGACAAGCAACAACTCAGCTTCCGTGCATGCGCCGCTGACGATACTGCCCTCCAGCAAAGCGGCATGGTTTTGCAGCGTTTGCGCACCCAGGGTACCCGCAATGCCTTTCAGGGTGTGCGCCAGTCTTTCGGCGGTTTCCAAATCGCGCAATGTCATCGCCTCACGAATTCTGCTGACAGCATCGCGCTCGTCAACCCTGAATTTATCGAGCAGCGCGTAAAAAACGGCAACCTTTCCTCCTACACGGCGTACGCTCTCTGCCACATCGATTCCCGGCAATTCCGGTAACGGCTCCGGCTCAGCAACGGATGGAGAAACCGGCAGGCCCGGTTGACCCGGACGCACCCATCGTGCAAGTGTAGATACCAACCTGTCCGGGTCTATGGGCTTGCCGATGTGATCGTTCATCCCGGCATTCAAAAATTCATTTTGTTCACTGATCATCACATTAGCCGTCAGTGCGATGATGGGCAGCGTGGCAAACTTCGGATTTTTACGTATTTCGCGCGTGGCCGTGACGCCATCCATCACCGGCATCTGCATATCCATCAGCACGCCGTCGAATCGCTCTTCATTCAGCAGTGCAATCGCTTCTTCACCGTTTTCAGCGATGCACACCCCGATTCCAAAATTTTCGAGCAATTCTTGCGCCACTTGCTGATTGATTCTGTTGTCCTCCACCAGTAACAGGCGCGCCCCGCGTATTTGCGCGACCAATGCCTGATTAAACTGCGCAGCGATTTTGAACTTGCCGGTCGCAGCGCCATCCCTGCCGGAAATCCTGGCAATCGCATCAAATAATTTGCTTTGCCCGAATGGTTTTGCCAGTATGCCGTCGACCACCCTGCCCGTCGCACTCAGCGACATTTCATTCTGCCCATGGGCCGAGATCAGCAATATTTTTGGCCTGACTCGCAGTTCTGTCATTCCCCGCAGTTTTTTAGCCAGTTCTATGCCATCCATATTGGGCATTTTCCAGTCAAGAATGGCCAGACCAAATGGCCTGCCTTCTTCATTCGCCAGACGTACTGCACTCAGCGCATCCTGACCATTGCCAACGACGGTCACATCAAATGTGAATGATTCAAGGTAGTTATTCAGAATTTGCAGACTGCTCTCGCTGTCATCGACCGCAAGAACCCTTAAACCACGCATGTCGTTGAGTACCGACTGACGGTAGCCTCCCTGTTTCGCAGCTTTTTTGAAGCGCGCAGTGAAGATAAATTTCGACCCGGTACCCTGCGCGCTCTCGACCCGGATTTTTCCGCCCATCATTTCGACCAGACGACGGCTGATGGTCAGCCCCAGACCGGTTCCGCCGAACTTCCGGGTGATACTGGTGTCAGCCTGAGTAAATGGCTGAAACAGCCGGTCAATTTCTTTCTGTGACATGCCAATTCCGGTGTCGCTCACGGTAAAACGCAGTGTGATCTGCTCACCTGATTCATGCTCCAGCTCGACACGCACCATCACCTCGCCATTTTCGGTAAATTTGACGGCATTACCGGCCAGATTAATCAGTACTTGCCCCAACCGCAGCGGGTCGCCAATCAGCGAAGTTGGAACATTTTGAGCCGTCTCCAGCAGGAATTCGAGGTTTTTATCCTCTGACTGGTTGCCTACAATCGTGGCCAGATTGTCCATCACTTCTTCCAGATCGAAGGACGTCCGATCCAACTCCAGTTTCCCGGCCTCTATTTTTGAGACATCCAGAATATCGTTGAGAATACCCAACAGCGATTTCCCTGAACCATTAATTTTCTGCAGATAATCGTGCTGCTTCCCTGACATTTCCGTCTGCAAACAAAGATGGCTCAAGCCGATAATTGCATTCATCGGCGTGCGCAGTTCATGGCTCATATTCGCCAGGAATTCATCCTTGATCTGGCTGGCCGCTTCCGCATGGCTCTTGGCCTCTTCGGCGGCCTTCAGTTTCCTGATTTCGTTTTCCAGTTCGCCATTGACCTCCGCCAGCCTTTTGTTCCTGTCGGCCACACCCTTTTCCAGCGCCACGATGCCTCGCGTGACCAGTAGTGTCAGCACTGCAATCACCGATACCATCAGTGCGCCGATCACGGCACCCCATTTTTGTGCAAGTTCTGATCTTACGATTGCACGGCTTACCGTCTCATGAAACTCTTTCTCGGCCCGGTCTTTGTAGGCGACTGCACTCGAAAAATAGCTATCGCGAGCGTGTTTCATTTCCAATATCTGAGATGAGCCTGGCATATCCGTTTTTGTCGCCATCCGCTGTGCCACATCAAACGCCTGTGAAAAAAAGACATTAAACCCGGATTTCAGCTTTTCGATTTCACCGATATGCACCGTATCAACCGTTTCCAGCACATCGTAACGGCTCAGTATTTCCGATGCCTTGCCTGTGGCGACGTCCAGAAAATCCACCTCGCCGGTTGCAGCAGCAGAATTTAACGCTTCAACCAACCCATTGTAATTATTAAGGTTTTTCCCAGCCGCATCAAGCACCGGGAAATTAGTATCGCGAATTTCTGTCAGCAGCGCGTTGCCGTCCGACAATACCAGCGTTGAATAAACCAGATAGACCGAAAAGCCCAGCGTAGCGACAACAGGCACCAGCAACAGCTTCCACGTCAGAGAATAATCATAGAATTTTTTCATTTTTTGGCCTTAAGGATCCAGAACAACCCTGACACTGCCATCCAGCGCATTCCTGTCAATATACCCGATGGCGTTCGGGTTGCCGGCAACTGCACGTCTGACAGCCGCGTTGCCTTCCAGCAGTTTCGGCGGACAACTATCGCCGCCGGTGAAAATAACTCTTGCCCAGTATGCAGTCAACTGTGAGGCGTTTTTACTGGCCACCCTGGCATAAAACTCATCCCTGATTGCCGCACCTTCAGGCTGATCCACAGGCACCACATTGCCGCCATCCGGAAAAGTATTCGATTTGCCGAGAAAAATTCTTGCAGCCTGTTCAGCCGTCAAATGCGTGACGGTACTTTTTGCTGAAACAACGACGACCACATCGGCACTCGCGGCAAATGAGGTCAACAGCAGTATCAGACAATAACAGGATAATGATTTCACGTTATTCCTGAGCCTAGAATACGAAATCAACTATTGCAGAAATCACATGGAACGTGGTTCCGTACAGTACGGTATTCACCGGAAGATTGATCAGGTAGCCATTCGAACTGTCGCTGAGTTGCACCCTGTCATATTGCACCTTTAAATCGACATTTTTCATAAAATCCCAGCGCACACCGGCACTGACGGTGCTCTGAGATTTATTGGCCGAAACAATGGCGGCTGCCGTCGGCGCCGCAAAACCCGGCACAAAAGAACTCCGCCCGTTATTGCTGTAGGTCATGTAGGGCGTGAATTTATTGATCCGGTAACCAACGCCCGCATACATCGCCGTTAAATTGGTGGTCGATTGACGTTGTATCCACTGGTATATGGCGAACCAGTTGCCCGGATCGTAACTTGCCCCGATGGACAAATCGCTGTTTTTAATCCACGCGCCGTCAATCCCGGTCAACAGACTATGCGAAGAAGCCATGCGCTCCTGATAGCCCACGTGCAGCGTTGCCGGGCCATACTCAAGCGTATCGAAGACCCCCCACAAGTTATGTGAAGTCGAGATGCTGGTCGGCCGGTCTATCGTGTTGCTGCCGTAAAGTGCCTTGAGGGTATGCGCAGCCTCGCCGACCTCAAAACTGTACGTAGCATCAATGCCGTCACTGTTGGTGATCGCCAGCACGCGATACAGATCAACCGGCGGATGAACCCACGGCAGGCTGTAGCCGACTTTGCGATTTTCAGAATTCAGAAAAGTCGGCAAGACAATGCGCCCGGCACGGACATGCACATTCGGCGTAAAGGCATATTTTACATTGGCCCATTCAACAACCGGGGTGTAAGTGTTATCCGCCTGATATTCCGAAATCACCTGGAGCACTGCTGACACCCTGGGAGAAAAATTACCCGTCAGCTGCGCGCCCAACCGGCTGTCATTGCCTGCAGCCCAATCACTGCTGCGGCCCGCTCCCTTGGGCAGAGTGCTATCCAGCACGTAATCTCCCAAACGCTGGCTGGAGTGGTTTACACCCAGAGAACCGAAACCATCGAACTTGAACATCGGCTGAGTCGTTTTATCGGTATTTTCAGCACCGAATTCCGCACTAGCCGACTGACCCAACTCTGCCGCGTTTGCGATACCTGCAACGAGAACAAAAAATACAACGAGCTTAAAGATTGTGTTCATAAGATTAACTTTCTGATCGAAAATACTTTGCGGGGATGAACCACCGCTGTTTATTCCATTCGTTACGACTGTTTGCGAATTCTGTCTACCGCATCCTGCAAGTCTTCAATCGCGAGTTGTCTTGACTCCGGGCTAAGCGTTTCAAAATTAAGCAGCAAGCGCATCCCCATGCGCTCCCTGATGAACATTTTTCTCCGCTCCCCTTCAACATGCGGCGCGCCTTGCAACGTGAAGCATCGTATCTCCTTGGCGATTCCCTTCGCCTTGATGGGCGCACCCTCTTCGCAGACGAATTCATCCTGAACCAGCGCGTAGGTTTCATATGACAACATGATGCCATCCGGCTCGCACGCCTGTTCCAATCTGGCCGCAAGGTTCACCTGTGCACCGATAATGGTGTAATCCATACGGTATTCGCTGCCAAAGTTTCCCACGTCACAGAATCCGGAGTTGATTCCAATGCGCATCTGGAACGGACGGAGATAGCCTTTTTCACGCCAGATTGTCTGAAGATACGCCATGCGACGCTGCATCGCTACCGCCATGCGAACGCATTGTAATGCATCTTCCTTAACACCCAGCGTTTGCGGATCTCCAAAAAAAATCAGCATCGCATCGCCGATAAACTTGTCTATCGTTGCGCCATGTTCGAGGGCAATTTTGGACATTTCCGAAAAATAGTTGTTGAGCAGATAGGTGAGATCTTCCGGCTGCAAACCCTCGGTAATTTCAGTAAAATCCTTGATATCCGAGAAAAAAATCGTCAACTTCTTGCGCTTGGTCTGAATTTTGACATCCTGCGCGCCTTCAAAAATAGCCTGATATACCTGCGGAGAAAAATATTTCGATAATTTCTCGGAAAGCGCTTTCAGGATGGCGGTGCGTTCAGTTAACGCCAGATGATTGCGCACCCTCGCCAGCAAAATTGGCGGGCTGATGGGTTTGATGATGTAATCCACCGCACCCAGCCCGATTCCCATCGCCTCATCCTCCGGCTGACTTTTGGCGGTAAGAAAAATAATCGGAATATCCCGCGTTTTTAAATCTTGCTGCAGTCGCCTGCATACTTCGTAGCCATCCGTCTCCGGCATCATAATATCCAGCAAGATCAGGTCGGGCGGATTTCCTGACTGAACAATTCTTATCGCCTTCTCACCGCTGCAGGCCACCTTGACATGGTATTTATCCTTGAGCAGCCCGCTCATCAGCGACAGGTTATCCGGTGTGTCATCCACCACCAGAATCGTTGCTTTGGAATTGAGCGAGTAAGTCATGGGTTTTCGCCTTAATAGTATGCAGCGACTGTATGTTTAGATAATTTTGACATATTATTCAATAAGTTGCAATGCGCTCTCGAAATCGAACCGCTTGATGGCTTTATCTACTTTGGGGAAAATTTCCGGCCCCAATGCATAGCGCAGCAGATCAAAATTTTCTTCCAGCACGTCAGCCGCTTCGCTGTCATCGTCAGCCAGTAAGTCATGTAAAAGTCTTAACACTTCAGCCGATTTTGCCATATCCGGCACGATAGACGAATGCGTATGCTCAGCAGGAACAGCCGCTTTCAGCGCTGCGATCATCGCCGATTGTGCGTCTGAAAATTCTTCGACTTTGGCTGCGAGTGCCTCGCGTGAGCTACCCGCGCTGAACATCTGCTCCAGTTCACCCGCCATTTCCTGCAAACCTGATGCGCCGATATTGCCACTCACGGCCTTGGCAGTATGAACGATGCGTTCCGCTGTTGTCAGATCTTCTGCGGCCAGCGCCGCACGCAATTCGTCCGGTGTATTTTTCTGATTAATCAAGTATTTACGCAACATATTGAGATAGAGTTGCTGCTTGCCGACAACGCGCTGCAAACCCAGTTCAACATCCAGCCCGTCTATCATCGGCAAATCACAACTGCCTTCCCTGGTCACGGTCTGTCCGGTCGGATTTTCTGCTGCAACTTGCGTTTGCACGGGCGGGATCCACCTGAGCAAGGTACGGAATAACTCATCCGGATCAATCGGTTTGGCCAAATAATCGTTCATACCCGCCTGTGCGCATTTATCTTTATCCTGCTGCATGGCATTGGCGGTCATTGCGACGACTGGTAAATCCCTGAACAGTTTGCGGATTTCCATCGTCGCAGTTATCCCGTCCATGACCGGCATCTGCATGTCCATCAACACCATGTCGTAAGCGCGTTCGCGCACTTTATCCACAGCCTGCTGCCCGTTGCCGGCGATATCCACCTCAAACCCGGCATCGCTTAACAAACCCATCGCCACTTCCTGGTTGAATTCGTTATCCTCCACCAGCAGAATGGACGCACCTCTGATTGCGGACAACCACGCCTTGATGTCCGGAACAGCATGGCTGCCGGAACGTGCACCGTCATGCTGCCCACCCAGTACGCGCATGGTGGTATCAAAAAGCATCGAAGCCGTGACCGGCTTGACCAGAGTATATTCCAGTCCGGCGGCACGAGCCTCATTCATCACTTCTTCACGCCCGTAGGCCGTCACCATCATCAGATGCGGGTTATTTTTCAGCTGCAGGCCATGAATGACATTGGCAGTAGCTATCCCGTCCATGCCAGGCATACGCCAGTCGAGAAAAACAACGTCATAGGGGCTGCCTGACAAGTCGGCTTTTTGTATGCTGGCCACGGCATCCATACCGCCTGATGCCTGATCAACCTTGAAGGACATTCTGGACAACATATCGTCCAGCACATTGCGCGCCACCTCGTTATCATCCACGACCAACATACGGCGACCGCGCAGGTCCGGCACCGGCAAAAGGTTGATGACCTTGCCAGCCGCCTTGCCGAGCCGGACGGTAAACCAGAAGGTACTGCCTTTGCCAACGATGCTCTCCACACCCACTTCACCGTGCATCAGGGCGGCAAGTTGCCTGGAAATCGCCAAACCCAGTCCTGTGCCGCCATACTTGCGACTGGTCGAGCTGTCGGCCTGCTGGAAAGTCTGGAACAGCGTCGCCTTTTGCTCATCGGTGATACCGATGCCGGTATCGCGCACTTCGAAGCGCAAAAGCACATCGGTCGCCGTTTCTTCCAGCACACGTGCTGCAATGACAACTTCGCCCTGCTCGGTGAATTTGACCGCATTGTTTGCATAATTAATCAGGATTTGACCCAGCCTGAGTGAGTCGCCATGCAGGTATCCGGGAACGGCACGGTCAATGTTAAACACCAGTTCCAGTTCCTTGTCCGACGTTTTCTCGGAAACCAGTTGGGCCACATGGCTCAGTACCTTTTCCAGCTCAAAGTCTGCCTGTTCCATCGAAAGCTTGCCTGCTTCGATTTTGGAAAAATCCAGAATATCGTCAATGATGCCCAACAAGTGCTTTCCGGATCCCTGGATTTTCGTGATGAAATCGCGTTGTCTGGGCGTCAGGCCCGTGTTGAGCGCCAGGTGCGACATACCGATGATGGCATTCATCGGCGTACGAATTTCGTGGCTCATGTTGGCCAAAAATTCGCTCTTGGCCTTGTTGGCATTTTCTGCAACATCTTTTGCACGACGCAGACTATCCGTTTGTTCAGCGACAATTTTTTCCAGATTATCCCGATATCTGTTGAGCGATTCATCTGTCATTTTGCGCTCGGTAACATCGCGCGTAACAATTGAAAAGCCTCGCAATACGCCATTGTCATTCCGACAAGCCGTCATGAGCACATTGGCAATATATCGGGAACCGTCTTTGCGTACACGCCAGCCTTCGGCTTTATAGTTACCCTCTTTGGCAGCAATTTCCAGCTCATGTTCAGGCACGCCTTGCGCTGCATCTTCATCGGCATAAAACTTCGCAAAAGATTTCCCGACTATTTCCTCTGCACTGTAACCATGAATTTGTTCTGCGCCCACATTCCAGTTCTCAATCCGCCCGGCAGCATCCAGCATGATGATGGCATAATCCTTGACGCCAGAGACCATCAACCTGAATTGCTCTTCACTTTCCTCCACTTTTTTCTTTGCTTCGCGCAGGGAATGAAAATAAAGCAGCAAAAAGGCTGCAACCAGCGTGACAAAACAACCTACTGATGCAAGCAGAATTAAACTGTTTTTTCGTTCCAGCTCCAGCGCAGGCCATTCTGTCAGCTCAGCTTCAGCAAACACCGTTAAGCCATACTCCGGTAAGTCGGCTGACACGAGTAAATGAGGATTTTTTTCGCCTCTGATGCGCTTCAAAACAGCGCTATGATCCCCTTTCCACGGCGCTATCTTGAGTTCATCAAAATTAATCCTCCGGTAAAGGTCGAACCTTTTCTTTGCGGGCAACCGACTTACAGCGGAATCGGGAATGGCCATCATCTCCATATCGCGGTCATGTGCCATGATGATGACCCCGTTGCTATCCACCACATACGCATCGGCCTGGCGGGTCAGAAAAGACAACTTTGGAATGTCGACCTTGGCAATGACAGCGCCCATAAACTTACCGTCGATAATTACCGGCGTAGCAAAATACAATCCGGGAATATGTGTCGTCTTCCCCATCGCATATTGCATTCCGTCGCGTTTGTTATGGACGTCTTGAAACCAGTTGCGGTCTGCATAGTTTGTCGCTATCGGTGTGCTATCGACATCCCAATTACTGGCTGCAATACAATCGCCTGCGGCATTGACCACAAAAATCAGGTCAACATTGAGCGAACGCTGATTCAATGCCAAATAACTGTTCAGATCGCCAAGGTCAGACTCGGAGAGCCGGCGCTGTAAAATCACCCCCTTAGGCAAAGAAGCATCCTGTATCTTGTACTTGCTGACCGCTTGTTGAACACGATGCAATTGTGTCAGCACGGTCGGAATACCTGCGACATAGTGAAGATTACGGTTGATGCTGTCCGTCACATCAGTCGAAATTGCCTGGGCGTGGAGTTGTTCGTTTTTTACGATAGCATCCAGTTCATGGCGAAAATTTTGCTTAACCAAATACCAGGATACGGCTATCCACAGCACCAGCAATAAAATTGCCCAAAGCGCCACATTTCTTAGCTTGATTTCAAAATATCGCTGCATTGCACTTCCCATCCCATCACTGCTCAGACGCAAAAAACCGAGATGCGATCAACGTCATCTCGGGTTGAATACAGTTTGATTATAGGTGAACTTAAAGCGACGGATCAGAAAATGATGCATCAATCCCAGCTTAATGTACCGCCGGTCTGATATTCCGTCACGCGGGACTCGAAGAAGTTCTTTTCCTTCTTCAAATCGATCATTTCCGACATCCACGGAAAGGGATTGGAGGCCCCCGGATACAGGATATCCACGCCGATTTGCTGGCAACGGCGGTTAGCGATAAAACGCAGATATTCCTTGAACATAGTGGAGTTCAGCCCCAGTATGCCGCGCGGCATCGTGTCCTCGGCATAGGCGTATTCCAGCTCCACGCCCTTCTGCATCAGGCCGCGAACTTCTTCGCGGAAGGCCGCCGTCCACAAATGCGGATTTTCCAGTTTGATCTGGTTGATCAGATCTACGCCAAAATTAAGATGCATGGATTCATCGCGCAGGATGTACTGATATTGTTCCGCAGCCCCGGTCATCTTGTTCTGGCGGCCCAGCGCCAGGATTTGTACAAAGCCGACATAGAAGAACAGACCTTCCATGATGCAGGCGAACACAATCAGGCTGCGCAGCAAGGCCTGATCCGCTTCCGGCGTGCCGGTCTTGAATTCCGGATTAGTCAGCACATCGATGAACGGCAACAGGAATTCGTCCTTGTTACGGATGCTGGGCACTTCGTGATACATGTTGAAGATTTCGCCCTCGTCCAGCCCCAGACTCTCCACGATGTACTGGTAGGCGTGGGTGTGGATCGCTTCCTCAAACGCCTGACGCAACATGAACTGTCGGCATTCCGGATTGGTAATGTGACGATACGAACCCAGCACGATGTTGTTCGCCGCCAGACTGTCCGCCGTCGTGAAGAAACCCAGATTTCGCTTGACCAGACGGCGTTCGTCTTCGGTCAGTTTGTCGCTTTTCCACAGCGCGATATCCGCCGTCATGTTCACTTCCTGCGGCATCCAGTGATTGGCACAGGCAGCCAGATATTTTTCCCACGCCCATTTATATTTGAACGGCACCAACTGATTCACATCCGCTTTGCAGTTGATGATGCGCTTGTCTTCCACGCGGACACGTCCGGAGGGCGTAGCGGAAGTGTTTTTCCCTTCCCCTTTCCCCCTTCCCTCTTCATCGTTTTTATTGGTATTGATCAGCGCGTCCAGCGTGTGTACCGCACTCGTCTCTATTTCGTCGTCAAAAGTAAGCATTATTGGCAAGCCTCGCATTCAGGATTATCGATTGAACAGAATTGCGTCGTCTCCGCTGGCGCGTCGCCAACTGCAACGGCATTCAATGCGCCCGCGCGTCCGGTGGATTTCTCGGCCGATGTCGCTCCCAGTGTGCGCAGATAATATGTCGTCTTCAGACCGCGCAACCAGGCCAGTTTGTAGGTGTCATCCAGCTTGCGGCCCGACACGCCCGACATGTAGATATTCAAGGATTGCGCCTGATCGATCCATTTCTGGCGACGCGAAGCTGCTTCTATCAGCCAGACAGGTTCAACTTCAAACGCCGTGGCATACAGACTGCGCAATTCGGCCGGCACGCGATCGATCTTCGCCAGACTGCCGTCGAAGTATTTCAGATCGGAGATCATCACTTCATCCCACAGCCCCAGTTGCTTCAAGTCGGCGACCAGATGATCGTTGATCACGGTGAACTCGCCGGACAGATTGGATTTCACGAAAATATTCTGATAAGTCGGCTCGATACAGGCCGATACACCGATGATGTTGGAAATGGTTGCCGTAGGCGCGATCGCCACACAGTTTGAATTCCGCATGCCGTATTGCCCGATGCGGGCGCGCAATGCATCCCAGTCCATGCTGACCGACATATCCACTTCCACATAACCGCCGCGCTCTTCTCTTAACAAATCGAGGGTGTCCTGCGGCAGAATACCGCAATCCCACAGACTGCCTTTATACGAAGCGTAACGACCGCGCTCTTCGGCCAGTTCGGTGGATGCCCAGTAAGCGTAATAGCACACCGCTTCCATCGAACGATCGGCGAATTCAACCGCCTCAACGGATGAATAAGCCAGACGATTGACATGCAGACAGTCCTGAAACCCCATGATGCCTAAGCCGACCGGACGGTGCTTGAGATTGGAATTGCGCGCCTTGGCGACTGCGTAATAGTTGATGTCGATCACGTTGTCCAGCATGCGCATCGCGGTGTTGATGGTGCGGCGCAATTTGGCATGGTCGATCTGACCGGCAAGTTCATGTCCCGCCGGATACAGATGCGCCGGCAGATTCACCGAACCCAGATTGCACACGGCAATTTCATCTGCATTGGTATTCAGCGTGATCTCGGTACACAGATTGGAGCTGTGCACCACGCCGACATGCTGCTGCGGCGAACGGATGTTGCAAGGGTCCTTGAAAGTAATCCACGGATGGCCGGTTTCAAACAACATAGTCAGCATCTTGCGCCACAGACTGGCCGCCTGAACCGTCTTGTACAGTTTGATCTCGCCGCTCGCCGCTTTCGCCTCATACGCGGTGTAAGCGATTTCGAAGTCGATGCCGAACAAGTCGTGCAAGTCCTTCACGTCCGATGGCGAGAACAGCGTCCAGTTGCCACCTTCCATCACGCGTTTCATAAACAGATCGGGAATCCAGTTGGAGGTGTTCATGTCATGCGTGCGGCGACGGTCGTCCCCGGTGTTCTTGCGCAGATCGAGGAATTCTTCGATGTCCAGATGCCAGGTTTCCAGATAAGCGCACACCGCACCCTTACGCTTGCCGCCCTGATTCACCGCAACCGCCGTATCGTTCACGACTTTCAGGAACGGCACCACGCCCTGCGACTCACCATTGGTTCCCTTGATGTGCGCACCCAGCGCCCTCACCGGCGTCCAGTCGTTACCCAGACCGCCGGCGAATTTGGCCAGCAGTGCGTTGTCCTTGATCGCATCGTAAATACCTTCCAGATTATCTTCCACGGTGGACAGGTAACAGGAGGACAACTGCGAACGACGCGAACCCGAGTTAAACAGCGTTGGCGTGGAACACATAAAGTCGAAACCGGACAACAGGCGATAGAATTCAATCGCACGCGCTTCCCTGTCGATTTCGCTCAGCGCCAGACCCATCGCCACGCGCATGAAAAATATTTGCGGCGCTTCGATACGCGTGCCGCCGATATGCAGGAAGTAGCGGTCATACAAGGTTTGCAGCCCCAGGTAACCGAATTGCAGATCGCGCGACGCATCCAGTTCTCTTGCCAGTCGCGGCAGATCGAAACTCGCCAGCTTTTCATCCAGCAATTCGGCGGCAATGCCGCGCTTGATGAACACGGGGAAATATTCCGCATAGCGCGTTGCCATCTCGGCAGGGGCGACATCCTCGCCCAGTACTTCGCTGCAAATATTATTTAATAACAGACGTGCGGTGACAAAGTTATAGGCCGGTTCTTTTTCGATCATCGAGCGCGACGACAGAATCAGGCATTTATGCACTTCATGCAGCGGCACACCGTCGTACATATCCTTCAAGGCACCCTGAATCACCAGTTCCACATTGACCACATCCCCCAACCCTTCGCAGGCGGACTGCACCAAAGCGGTCAGCCGATCCAGATCCAGCGGCAGCGACACACCATCGCTACCTGTGACGTTGATCACGTGTGCCGGCTGCTGAACTTGAGCTTGCGCACGGGAACGCGAGTGCTCTTCGCGATAAAGCACATAAGAGCGGGCAACATCGTGTTCACCGGAGCGCATCAATCCGAGTTCGACCTGATCCTGAATGTCTTCGATATGCAACGTACCGCCATGCGGCTGACGACGCATCAGTGCATTCACAACACCTCTGGTCAGTTGCTCGACGATTTCGCGCACGCGCGCGGATGCCGCACCCTGACCGCCGCTCACTGCGATAAAGGCTTTGGTCAGTGCAACGGAAATCTTGGCAGGTTCAAACACCACCACCGATCCGTTGCGGCGAATTACCTTGTATTGATCAAACTGAGCGGCAGACGCGTCAGTCACAGCAGATGAGGTTAAGACGGTGTTTGGCATACTTACATCCCTTCGGGTTGACTAATCTTAAATTCTTATAACCACTATATATAGTATTTTTTTTAGCGGTGGACGCTGATTGTAGTGTCCCTGAAAAATATTGCAAGCAAAAAAAAGACGCAAAAAATACTGCGCAGATTAACCTTGATTAATCAATAAACTGTAGGGAATCCTGCTGAAATTACTTGAAAAGCAAACTGGTGAGATAGCGCTGCCAGTCGAAATGCGGACCGGGATCGGTTTTGCGACCGGGGGCGATGTGGCTGTGGCCCGCGATACCTTGTATCGGGTAAGCCGCACGCAGAGCGGTGGTCAAATCATGCAGCGCAGCATACTGCGCATCGGTGAACGGCACATTATCGCTGCCTTCCAACTCGATGCCGATCGCAAAATCATTGCAACGCGTCCGCCCCTGCCAGGCGGAGGCACCCGCATGCCAGGCGCGATGCAAAACGGATACGAACTGAATCAATTGACCGTCGCGACGGATATAGAAATGCGATGACACACGACCTTCAGGAATCGTCCGGTAATACGGGTGCGCATCCCGATCCAGCGTATTGGTAAACAGGCGCTGCACGCCATCCCCGCCGAAATCGTCGGGCGGCAGACTGATGTTGTGGATCACCAGCAGTTCGATGTCGCCCGTTGCGCGCTCGTCAAAATTGGGCGATGGCAGCCATTGTGCTTCGACCAAACGACCGTTTTCGTTAATCCGCATCGTCAGTCCCTGCCGGACTTTTGATGCCTAAACGCTCCATGCGATAGCGCATGGTACGGAAGGTCAGTCCCAGCAATTTTGCGGCAGCGGTACGATTAAAATGCGTCTGTTGCAATGCCTCCAGCAAAGCCTCTTTCTCAACCCGATCCAGATAATCCGGCAGCGGATATTTATCGCTCACCTCGCCCGCATCGGATTGAGCGCGCTCGACAGGCGAAAGATGCAAATCCTGCACCGCGATCAGGCCATCCGAACACAAAGCCAGCGCACGCTCGATGATGTTTTCAAGCTCGCGAACATTTCCAGGAAAATCATATCGTTGCAAAGAACGCAGCGCCTCTTCCGAAAACCGGGCTGGCGCGCCCGCGCGCAATCGTTCCAGTATCTGCCTTGCGATTTGTGCAATATCCTCGCGCAACTCGCGCAAGCTGGGCATCTGGATGGGAATCACATTCAGACGGTAATACAGATCCTGGCGAAACAAGCCCAGCTTGACGCGACAAGCCAGATCGTTATGCGTCGCACTGATCAGTCGCACATCTACCGGTTCCTCAGTCGTGGCGCCCACTTTGCGAACGCGCTTTTCCTGTATCACACGCAACAGTTTGACCTGCATAACCAGCGGCAAATCAGCCACTTCATCGAGGAACAATGTTCCGCCGTTCGCAGCCTGGAAAAACCCGTCTCTATCCTTGTCCGCCCCGGTGAATGCGCCTTTTTTATAGCCGAAAAACTCGCTTTCCATCAGGTTTTCCGGAATTGCGCCGCAGTTCACCGCAATCATCGCTCGATCGCACCGCGCACCGCTCTGCACGATAAGCCGGGCCGCCAACTCCTTGCCGCTGCCCGACTCGCCGCTGATATGCACCGGCGCCTGACTGCGCGCCACCCGTTCGATCAGATCGCGCACCTTCTGCATCGCCGGCGCACCACCGAGCAACAGCTTGTCACCCGACGGGCCGGGCTGTGGCAAACTTAAGGCCGACTTTACCAGGGTACGCAATTGCTCCAGAGACAGCGGCTTGGCCAAATAATCGAACGCGCCCGCCTTGAGCACCGTGATTGCGTTTTCCATATTGCCGTGTGCGGTAATCACCGCAACGGGCACGTCGAGGTTCTTTTGAGTGATGTACTTCACCACCTCCAGCCCATCGCCATCCGGCATGCGCATATCGGTCAGACACAAGTCATAATGATGGGCGGACAGCTTGGTCAACGCTTCCCGCACGCAGGCTGCCTTATCCACAATCAGACCCATTTTAAGCAAGGTCATTTCCAGCAGTTCCAGGATGTCCGGCTCATCATCCACCAGCAGAACCGCCTTGGCGCGCGATTCGTTAGCCGCAGCGGGCAAGGTACCGCATTTCATTTTATCCACCATGTTCTTACACCGGTCTTTTTCCAAATCGCCGCTCACCAAAAGTAATACGGAAGCAGGCTCCCGACTTGCGCTCACCTGCCGGGCCATGATATTCCAACCAGGCGCCATTCGCCTCGCACAGCTCACGGGCGATATATAACCCGAGCCCGGTTCCCTGATCGTCTGTGGTAAAGAACGGCTCGAACAGTCTGGATTGATGCTCAACCGAAATACCCGGCCCGTCATCCTGCACTTCCAGTACGACCCGCCCCCGCTCAATCCCAGTCACCAACACAAGACTGCCGGACACGTGACGTCCAAAATGCAGGCCGTTGCGACACAAATTCCACAACACCTGTCGAAAATGCCCGCGGTCGAAAGCAATCATGCGATTGTGTTCTGCCTGCAACACCAGCACGCCGGATTCTACGCGTTCAGCCTGATTGAATTCCTCCGCAAAAACGGGCAAAAACATGGACAATTCAAAGGTTTCAGGTTGCGCGCGATCGCGCTTGTTCAGCTGCATCACATCCTGAATTATCCGGTTAATGCGCTGGGTATTATCCCGGATCAGTTGCAACAATCGAGCTTGCCTGGCGTCCCCTGGCTCTTCCTGCAACAACTCGGTCGCATAACTGATGGCGGACAGCGGATTGCGCACCTCGTGGGCCAGATTCGCCGTCAAACGCCCCAGCGCTGCCAGTTTGATCTGCTGCGCCTCGGCCTGAACATGCTGCATATCTTCCAGAAAAATCACCGCACCCTGTGCGGCATCGCGCTCCACACCGACAAAGCGCAATCTGGCCTGCAATCCGTCATCCAGTTGCAAGGTGGTACGCGCACTCATCGTACTGTTTTTCCACTGTTGATACTGCTCATACAGCAGCGGAAAACTAACCGACAGGCTGTGCCCTGATACTTCACCGGTGTGCAGCAGGCGGGACGCACTCGGATTCATTTGTACAATGCTGTCATGCTCATCCACCACCAGCACACCATCCTGCATATCGCGCATCACCAGACGATTGGCTTCTGCCATGCCGATCAAATCACGGCCACGACGCTGCGCCAGATTCTGATTCTCCAGCGCATACTGAGCGAGTTTATGCGCCAGACCCGCCACCGCGAAATAGGACAGGCACAACAACCCGACCTGAATATATTGCGCGACCGAGGCATCGTCATACAATACCGCAAAAGTATGCTCCAACAACGCGGCAATGCTGGCTAAAGCGGCAAAGAACAGCGTGATTTTACCGCGGCTGATGATCCCCGCCACAGCCATCGAGACCATTAATAATAAACCGACGCTGCTCTGTATTCCGCCGCCCGCATGCGCCAACACGCTCAGCGCGACAATATCGCTGCACACCACGCCCGCCAGTTGCCAGGAAAAGGGCAACCAGCGCATACGCAACGGAATGAATGACAGCATTACGACGACGGCATATAACCCCCCTGTCATCATGAACAATCGTCCTTTTCCCGCGCCAAACAACCGCTCGGCGTCAAAGACCATCGCGATAAAAACAATAAAGCAGACTAAAACCAGGCGATAGAGATTGAAATAGTTCAGCGAACGCCAGAAATCAGAAGGTGTGGAATTGTCGGATTCGGGCTGCACGGGTCAGCCTTGACGGGCATCTCGGTGCGCGGCACTGCAAAAATACTGTTCCCCGGCGCGGATACTCTCACCTTTCGGCAGATGCAGCCCGCAGTGCGCGCAGCGCACCATATCCTCGGTAAATTCTTGTTTTTTATCAGTAATATTGCTGCGATAGGATTTGAGCAGCAGATAGACTACTGCTGCGATCGCGAAAAGAAATATCAGACGACTCATGAAAACTCCGTTGCAGCGGCTCGGCGAAAATACCAAACCCTGTTCACTTGACGATTCTAGTACTGCCGTGTGGCAGCAAAGTGCGCCAATTCTATCAGGCATTGTTTGTACCTGGAATCGGGCAAACCGGCAATGGCAGCACAGGCCAATTCAACCTCACGCATGGCCTGCAAGCGCGTAAAATCCAGCGCACCGGTATCATGAATGATTTGCAACACATCGGCAAATTTGCCTACATCGCCCTGTTCGATCGCACCTCGCACCACGGCCGCCTGTTCGATCGTTCCGTGCTGCATCGCATAGATCAGCGGCAAAGTCGGCTTGCCTTCGGCCAGGTCGTCGCCCAGATGCTTGCCAGTCGCCGCCTCGTCAGCAGAATAATCCAGCACATCGTCGATCAACTGAAAAGCCGTACCCAGATGCATGCCGTATTTGGCCGCCGCCGCTTCATCTTCACCGGACGCGTGCGCCAGAATCGCGCCCAGACGCATCGCCGCCTCAAACAGTTTGGCGGTCTTGTAGTTGATCACGCGCATGTAGTTTTCAGCGTCCACATCCGCATCGTTGCAATTGAGCAGTTGCAACACCTCGCCTTCAGCAATCACATTGGTCGCATCGGCCAGTGTCTGCATCACGCGCATCTCGCCGACCTCGACCATCATCTGGAACGCGCGCGAATACAGGAAATCGCCGACCAGCACGCTCGCCGCATTACCGAACAGCGCATTGGCGGTTTCGCGCCCGCGCCTGAGACCGGATTCATCCACCACGTCATCGTGCAGCAAGGTCGCGGTATGAATGAACTCGACGACCGCAGCCAGATCATGGTGATACACACCCTGATAGGCAAAAGCATGAGCAGATAAAACCACCAGTGCCGGACGCAACCGTTTTCCGCCGCTGCTGACGATATATTCACCGACCTGATTGACCAGCAGCACTTCCGAGTGCAGCCGCGTGCGTATGACCTGATCGACCGCAGCCATATCGGTCGCCAGCAATTGATTGAAGTTATCTAAAAACACATTCCGTCCTAACAAGGTTCTCGCCATCTGACAGTCCACACCTGTCGAATTGTGCATTGTCTCATAAATAGCCATTCAACCGCACACACACCTGTCTTACATTAAACTTACATCAGGTCTGGAGAGCACCTCTTCGCCGCGCCACAAATACAAACCCGTCAACACGCCCACGGCACTTAACACCAACACGTAATGTGCAGGCGCCAATGGATCAAGCGGCAAAAACAGGCTGATCAGCACCGGCGTGAGTCCGCCGAATATCGCGTAGGCCACGTTATAGGAGAACGAAAGCCCGGAAAAGCGAATCGCAGGCGGAAAAGCACGGACGGCCGTGCTCGGCACCACACCAATCACGCCGACAAAGAACCCGCACAATGCATACAGTTCATTGATCCGTTCCGGGTTTATGGCCATTTGCCGATAGAACAGCATCGCCGTAAAGCCCAACATCACACAACCTGCCATCATAACCCTGCCCGCACCGAAACGATCAGACAGCGCACCAAACACGATACAGCCTGCGCTCAGAAACAAGGTCGCGATGCTGTTGGCCTGCAATGCCGTTGTTGCCGGTATGCCATACAGTTTTTGCACCAGTATCGGCGTCATCAGGATCATCACCACAATCGCCGCCGACAACAGCCAGGTCATAAGCATGGTCAGAATCACCGCAGGCCGGTGAGCGCTGGTCACGGTTTTCAGCGGCAATTCGTCTGCGAGTGCCTGCCTGGCCTGCATTTCTTTAAATACCGGCGTCTCATGCAACCACTGACGCAACCACACGGATAACAGTCCGAACAGACCCCCGATAATAAACGGCACCCGCCAGCCGAAACTTAACAGTTCAGCCGGCGTATAGACTTTATGGATGGCCGTTGCAACCAGTGAGCCGAGCAAAATCCCGCCGGTCAGACCCGCTGTGAGCGTACCGCAGGCGAACCCGACGTGGCGTTCAGGTACATGTTCGGAGACGAACACCCATGCACCCGGCACCTCTCCGCCGATGGCTGCACCCTGCATGATGCGCAAGATCAGCAACAATATCGGCGCCCAGATGCCGATCACCGCATAGGTCGGCAGAAAACCGATTGCCAGCGTCGGCAATGACATCAGCAGGATGCTCAGCATGAACATTTTCTTGCGGCCCAGCAGATCACCAAAATGCGCCATCACGATGCCGCCCAGCGGACGCGCCAAATAACCCGCAGCGAAAATACTGAAGGTTTGCAACTGCCTTAACCAGTCCGGCATATCCGGCGGAAAAAACAATTGACCGATCACCACTGCAAAAAACACGAATATGATGAAATCGTAAAACTCCAGCGCACCGCCCAAAGCGGACAACACCAAAGTACGGTAATCATTGCGACTCAGTGCAGACATCTGAAATTACCTGTCAAAAAACGTCACGGATTTTAACCGCATCTTTCATTAATACGTTACCAAATTCGTATGCATGAGAGATTTTGATTGCTGAAAATTCCGTATTACACCTGAGTATGCATAATGAACTATAATCAAATTTGGTGAGCAACCAGAGCAGCGTGAAAATGAATTTTTCAATTGCAAAATAATCGATGATACTTTCGGAAAGAGTCAACACTTTCGGTCAGTATATGCTTCGCCGCCATGGCGAACGTGTCCACAAGATCGCGCTGGATGCCGGCTTCACCTGCCCCAACCGGGACGGCACCAAAGGTCGCGGCGGCTGTTCTTTTTGCAATAACACTTCCTTCAGCCCTGATGCAGACACCCGCCTGGATCTGGCCGCGCAGATAGCCAAGGCCAGTCTGGCCATTTTACGGCGCACCCGCGCCCGAAAATATATCGCTTACTTTCAAGCTTATACCAACACCTATGCCAAGGTCGAGGCACTGGAAGCGTTATATCGCGAAGCGTTGCAAGAACCCGGCATGACAGGAATTTCTGTCGGCACCCGCCCCGACTGCGTTTCATCCGAAGTGCTGGACTTGCTGGAAAAATTTCGCGACCAGGGGCTGGAGGTGTGGCTGGAACTGGGGTTGCAGTCAGCCTTCGACAAAACGCTGGAGCGCGTCAACCGTGGCCACACCTTTGCCGAATACCGGGAAACCGCACAGGCGGTGCGGCGGCGGGGCATACCTTTGTGCACCCACCTGATTGTCGGTTTGCCCGGTGAAACCTGCGAACATTACCACGCCACGTTAGACCAGGTTCTTCAAACCGGTGTGGACGGACTCAAACTTCATCCGTTACATATTGTGAAACACACCCTGCTGGCTCATCAATGGCGGCAGGGCGAATACCACCCTTTAAGCAAAACAGAATACATCGGCATTGCAGCCGACCTGATCGAGCGCACGCCACAAAACATCATCTATCACCGGGTAACCGCAACCGCATCGCGGGATATTCTGCTGGCGCCTGCATGGTGTGCAGAAAAATGGAACATACTGAACGGCATCGAAAGTGAACTGCGGAAACGGGGTTCACGTCAGGGGAGTCGCGCCATGACGCCCTTTGTGACCGAAGGATTGAGGCATGTCGCTTAATTCGTGACAGACTTTTACTGGAAAATTTACATGACACAAATTCCCCAACTCATCTGCCCTGCCGGCAGCCTGCCCGCCCTGAAGGCGGCGGTCGACAACGGTGCGGACGCCGTTTATCTTGGCTACAAGAACGATACCAACGCCCGTAACTTTGCCGGCCTTAACTTCGACGAAAAGGCCATGCGAGACGGTATTCATTACGCCCAGTCACACGGTCGCCATGTGCTGATGGCCATCAATACTTTCGCCCAGTCGGGCCGCGTAGCAGACTGGCATCGCGCCATTGACGGCGCAAGCGACTTGGGTGTCAATGCGGTAATTCTGGCCGACATCGGTCTGCTTGACTATGCGAGTCGGCATCATCCCCAATTGCGTCTGCATCTTTCGGTGCAGGGGTCAGCGACAAGTTACGAGGCGGTCAATTTTGCGCAGCGCGAATTTGGCGTACGGCGCGCAGTACTGCCGCGTGTACTGACGCTGGCACAAGTTGAGAATGTGATCAATAACACGACGGTTGAAATCGAGGTGTTTGGTTTTGGCAGTTTGTGCGTGATGAACGAAGGACGCTGCTGGCTGTCTTCCTATGCTACCGGCGAATCACCGAACACGGTCGGCGCCTGCTCTCCGGCAAAATACGTCAAATGGGAAAAAACGCCGGGCAAGATGTCGACACGCCTGAACGGCATTCTGATCGACCGTTTCGACGACAATGAACCGGCCGGTTACCCGACCCTGTGCAAGGGGCGCTTTGAGGTTAACGGCGAGACCTACTACGCACTGGAGGAGCCGACCAGCCTGAATGTACTGGAAATATTACCGGAAATAGCCCGGATCGGCGTCGCAGCGATCAAGGTCGAAGGCCGCCAGCGCAGTCCGGCTTACGTCGCCCAGGTCACCAAAACCATGCGTGCCGCACTGAATGCGCTTGATGGTCAACATTACCAGGTGAAACCTATATGGCAGACCGATCTTGCAAAGGTTTCCGAAGGCAGTCAGGCAACGCTCGGCGCTTACAGCCGGCCCTGGAGATAAATGCATGAAACTCGCTTTAGGTCCCCTGCTCTATTTCTGGCCAAAACAGAAAGTACTTGAGTTCTACGCCGAAATCGCACAAAACCCGTCCATCGATATCGTTTATGTCGGCGAAGTCGTCTGCTCACGCCGCCAGCAATTGCGCGTAGCCGACTGGATCGAGCTTGCGCGCGAACTTGGTAATGCCGGAAAGGAGGTCGTCGTTTCGGCGCAAGCACTGCTCGAATCCGAAAGCGATTTGAAAGCGCTGCGCAGGTTGATGGACGAGGCCAACTGCAAGGTCGAAGCCAACGATCTGGGTGCGGTGAACATCGCCGCCGGTCGTGCTTTCGTCGCCGGCCCGCATCTGAATATCTACAACGAGAATACGCTTGCGACCTACGCCCGTTACGGCATGCAGCGCTGGTTACCGCCACTGGAAGCCGACCGCAAGATGATAGCAACGCTCCACACCAGTCGTCCGGCAGGCGTCGAAACCGAAGTCTTTGTCTATGGCAAGTTACCGCTGGCGTTCTCGGCGCGCTGTTTTACCGCACGCCATTACGATCTGAACAAGGATGATTGCCAGTTCAAATGCATTGAGCATCCGGACGGCCTGACGTTAAAGACGCGCGAAGGCCAGCCTTTTCTGACCATCAACGGCATCCAGACCATGTCGGCACAAAG
>JAPLQK010000036.1 GCA_026399735.1 Pseudomonadota bacterium | reverse complement strand
GCCTGTATTACTTGGCAGCTGGTGCGGCTTCTGCTGGTGCAGCTGCTTTTTCTTTTTTGTGCTTCTTGGCGTGATGTTTTTTGGCTGCTGGTGCAGCTGGCTTTTCAGCAGCAGGAGCAGGGGCAGCAGCTGCGGCAGGAGCGGCTGCAGCCTTTGCCGGAGCGGCATCAGCGGCAACAGCGGTGAATGAAGCAGCGGCGAAAACAGCAGCGATCAATACAGATAACAGTTTGCTCATTGTGAACTCCATTTTGGTTGATTAATTACGTTTGGCTAGTTTGCCGACACATCGTGTCGAGGCATACAACGTGCTGTTAATTCGATCGGTTGACAGTGTTCTGAAAAGATATTTCAGACAAGCCCGCCGTAGCGGGCTTCGGTGCTAAGTACGCTGTTATATTTTCATGCAAACAATATGCAGCGTGTCGTTGGTGCCCGTTGCGGCAGCGGTGCCATATGCGGCGGATAAAGCTGCAACCGTGGCCGTCGCTCCGGCAGCCCCTGTGCGCACATTGCCCGTATCGCTGTTGCCATCATCGAGCATCGTGTCAACAGCAAGTGCAATTTTCCAGGGAATATTGCTGGCGCAGGCAAATGTGCCAGTCATTCCATAGACATTCGCAGCTACTGAGCCCTGAATGCCAAGGACTCCAGTGCCAAGTGATGTGTTTGGTGGAAGCGCTGTTGTGGCGGTGGCAGTGCCCGTTGTAAAGCCGGCAAGTCTGGTATGTTGCCAGAAATTTTGGCTTTCAGTGGTTGCTGAAAGTGCTGCCGCTGTATCGTTGAAAAGTCCTGTGATGAGGCCGTCACCGCCACCATTTTGGCCACCGGTAAAATGATTGACCGCTAATATATCGTCGCCGGGAACGGCTTTGTAGCGATCCTGATAGGCGTAATACGCAGTGGAAACGCCTCTCAAATCATTTGCGACATTTTTAACCTTGGCGTTGTTAATCATTTCCTGGCCTTTGAGTACGGCGGCAAGAATCAGGCCGATGATTACCAGTACGATCGCCAGTTCCACCAGCGTAAAGCCGGACTGTTTGCTTTGTTTCCACATGATATTCTCCTTTAATAAAGTGTGAATGAATTGCGGCATGAAGCGAAGGTAGTACGGTGTGAAATTTAAATGATGTGCAGGATAGCGGGAAGTAAAGAAGTTTTACACTTTCAGACTTTTGCGCCGGGCAAGGTCAGCAGAAAACAAATCGTACTTTCGTGCAATTCGGCGGTCAGTTCGCCGCCGGCCTCGCGCACGCTTTTATGCGCCTGGTACAGGCCCAGCCCCAGCCCGCCGGGGCGACCGCTGGCGAAAGGCTCGAACAGGTTTTCGGGCGGCAATTGTGCGATTTCTTCAAGACGCGGCATATTGATTCTGGCTGAGACCTTGTTCGCATCGCATTCGATGTCAACGCGAATGCTCATGCCGGCGTGCAGACGCAGCAGGGGTGCGACATTGGTGAACAGATTATCCAGTGTGCGGTCGAGCAGATCGCGGCGCAGAAAAACGCGTGCATCCTGATCCAGCGTGACGCTAATGCCGGCGTGTTCGGCTGCCTGCCGAATGGCTTCCGCAAGTGAGACAACTTGCGGCACCGGTGAGGGCGCTGAGTGGTTCTTGCATGTGGCGCCGAGTATGTGTTTCGCACGTGCAGCCGCATGGGGTGCGCTGGCGCGCAGGCGCCGGGCGATGCCCAGCAGCGTGGCGTCATCTGTGTCAGCGGCAAAATCAGCCGCGAGCCATTCCACCCACTGTGCGAGATTGCGCAGATCATGTTGCAGGTAAAGGGTCAGTTTTGCCTGCTCGGCCAGCGCGGCCGACAAGGCTTCCATTTTGCTGTGGACAGCGGTTTCCAGCAGCAGATGAAATACGCCTGCCAGATTTTCTGCAAACAGGCGCGCCTCGCCGCGATCCGTTCGTGCATACAGCCGGAAGTCCAGCCGGACATCGTTATTTGAGACGACCTTGAAGGTGAACGGACGGCTGCCGTGATGCGCTGCACCCAGATTTCCCTGCACGGGTTGTCCAAACCAGTCGCCTGAATACTCGATTCGCGTAAGTCCGCCATCGTAGAGCGCAGGCCAGGCGGCAGTGGGCAGTTGCAACGGATCCAGGCTGGTTTTAGCCAGCTTCAACAGCTTGCCAAGAGAGCGGCGATGACGTCTGACCAGTCGCGCAAGATAGGCGACGACAGCCAGCAGAACCAGCCCTGCCGCGACCAATATCAGGGGTAAGGCAGGGTAGAGTGTCATGGATTGTAATTTGTAACTTATTGTTTGCAATTAAATTATTTGTTTTTTACGCCCTGTGCAACTGGATGCCGTATTTTTTCAGGTAGTAGTACAGATTTTCGCGCACCAGTCCCAGGCGGCGTGCGGCTTCGGTGACATTTCCGTTGGTATCGGCCAACGTGCCACGGACGATCTGTTCTTCGACCGCATCTGCGCTGTCCTTCGGGCCGTTGGCGAGCCTGACGGTGATGTGCAGGCGCGCTTCCCCCGATTCGGACAGATGTTCTTCATGGTGCAAAAACAGGCTGGCACGTCTGACGGCAGCCTTGATGTCATCCATCGAAGCGGGTTTGCACAGGAAATCAAACGCGCCCCGGCGCACCGCTTCAAAAGCCGCCGATTCCTCGTCCTGACCGGTGATGACGATGATCTTGCTGTGTGGTTCGTTGGCCAGCAGCGCATCGATCAGAAACAGGCCTTCGGAGATGCGGTTTTCCGCAGGCGGCAGGCCTAAATCCACCAGCGCCACCAGTGGCTGCGGCTGGATGGACAGCGCTTGCTGACGAGTGCGCGCGCAGACCACGCGAAAACCATCGTCTTCCATCACGCTTGCAAGGTAGCTGGCAAGCGCCTCGTCATCTTCGACGATCAGCAGCGACGGGATGGCCTGTGCCGCGTGCAGCGCACTGCTCAGATGCCTGTTCATGGCAGTTTCCCCGTTTTTATTAGGTTTATTAGGGTCAGACTCGATTTGTTGTTGCGACGAGAAATGATATGAGTCAAGTAAGGCTGCGGATTACAAAATAAATCGAGTCTGACCCTAATTGTTTTTTGTATTGTCATGGTAGTTTCCCCGCTTGAACCATGCGGTTGAACAGCGTGTACTGTGAAAGCCAGATTACCTGGTCGTCAAAGGTGGGGGTGAGGGCTTTGCTGACAAAGTTAGTGTCGATATCTGCGTTTTCGGTTTCATCTGCATCAGCGCTGGCGGGTAACTGTTGTCCGGACGGAAGATAGGCGCGAAATCCGTTGATACCATGCGAGACGATAACAGCAGGCATATTGTTCGCCAGATCGTTGCCTGCGGCAGTTGAACCGATGTCTATATCACCGTCATCAGATAAGGTAAAGAGAGGCGTACTGCGTGCAAATTTGCTGGTAACACGATAAGTAAAGCGATGCCCCCAGGCATCTGTTTCCGGAAGGCCGAGCGTCGCCCAGGGAAGATCACCCTGAATTGTCCCCACCGCGTCTGCTGTGCAACCCGTTGCAATAGCCGTACGCGCTATACCTGCATTCGCTGTTCCGCTGGCGATTGTCGGGTTTGCCGGGCAGGGCAGGCGACCATTGACGATGGAAAAGCCAATCAGTGCATCGCGTGCATCGTTGAGTCTGGCTTTAGTGTCTTCGATGCGCCGCTGATCCTGCTGTGCGGAAAGTAAGGTCAGGCCCGTGCCGAGAATCAGCGCGATGAGGGCCAGTACGATGGCCATTTCGACGAGTGTAAATCCATCGTGATTGATGGTTTTCATGGGATGCACCTCAACAGATCTGCACTCGGATTACTGGCGATAAATGTTGACGCGCCGCTGAAGTTACTGGCCATAGCGACGGGTGTGGCAAATACGGCCAGGTTGCCGCCTTCAAGGTAGTTGGCCGGCGTTGTCTTGTCGGTATTGGTCAGACGAACCTGAGCGCCGGTTTTCTGCCCGCCGAAAATCAGCACACGGCTACAGGGGGCGGTTGCTACGCTATCGATGGTAATAGCTGCCGGGGTAGAAAGTCGGGTGAGGAGCAGCATTTCTTTCCAGTTGTTGCAGAAATTCTGGTTGTCGTTGTCGGTGATGTGATTGCAGTTCAGGTTGCCCGTTCCTTTGCCGGTTGCGGACACGGTGATGGTGCTGACTTCGTTGATGAAGTCCAGGTCATTCATAAATGTTTGAATTTCTTGTGAAAAATCGTTTCTTTTGATAATGGCGCGGAACAGGTCATCCACAGAAATGAACATCAACTGATCGTTGTAGTGGTCGTTGCTGGCTTGCACGAAGGTTTTGTTGCTAGTGTCAGGAGCGCGGCTATTGTTAGTGCTGCCTGTGAAGTAATTGACTTGGCCTGAAATCGCATCGCTTGCATTGTAAGCATCAAGATAATTGCGCGCGTCATAGTTGCCGCCACATCGAAAGTGGTTAGCGTCTATCAGCGTTCGGGACTGACCGTCCAGCGGTTTTCCAGGCGCAATGACCAGCGCGGCTAAATTGCTGGTAATGGCATTGCCGCTGGCATCAATGATATCAATCTGGCCCAGCGTATCCCAATTCAGACTATTGGTTGGATATTGATTTTTGAATCGACCTGATACGATGTACCACAGGCAATCAACATTTCCATTAACTAAAGGTTGAAGTCCGAGTTCGCGCCAGGGTAGTTTGCCTATCATTGAAATATCCCTACTGGAACTACCAGCGGCACTGCCTTCAGGGTAATTTAAGCCCGGCCCGAGATCCGGATTCGGCAGATAACCATTCAATGGATGCTGCGGATGCTGTGTGTCTCTGAAGGTAATCGCATAGCCGATCAGCGCCTCTTTTGCCTGTGCAAGGGCGGCAGCGGTGATTCTGTCGCGATCGATCTGCGTGTTGGTGCCAGCATTGTTCAGCGTTTTGACGGTCAGTGTGGCAGCGGCGGTTGCCAGCAGTGTGACAAACACCAGCAACGCATAACCCTGCTGTTTTGAAAAGCGGTTCATGGTTTTACCTGCACGGCATTTTCAGGCAGGCGCAACACGCGCTGACCGGAAATGATGTTGAGCGTTTCGCCGACCTTGATGGGTTTTTCTTCGATCAGCACATGATCGCGATGGATGACCAGTGTCGGGATGGCAGGATCGGGCGGCATCTGGGGAATCGCGCGTCCGTTGATCCATACGGCGCTTTTTTTCTGCTCCCGCTGGATAATGCCATTGACGGTGTAGGCGGCGGTTTGCGCAATGCCGTTGCGCGCTGCGACCAGCGCCGCCCGCTCGGCCGGAGAATAAAACAGCGTGCCGATTGAGTTGGCGTGCGCACAACTGACATACAGCAACATATTGATTAATATGATAAATGTTTTAATCATGATCGCTCTCCACTCACCACTCACCGTTTTTCAGGCAATGAATACAGCTGAACCGTACATTTTATTTGCAGTCCGGTGATGGGCTCAGCGGCCTCTCCCCGAGCGATCTGGCAAGTTTCCACACGATACGGTGCTCGCCAGTCGCTGCTGAGTTTGTCCATAAAATCAAGCAACTCGCCCTCATGAATGCCGGATAATTCCAGTGCCAGGTCATGGTGCAATACGTTGTTCTGGTAGGCGGTCTCTGCATCGGCAGTCTGCGGGTTAAGCAGTTGAGGCGGTGCCAGCGTGTAGCGCATGGTGGGCGGCAGATGCGTGTTGTGGTAAATGGATTCCAGTCGCTGCACCCAGCCATCCCGGTCCGGTTCTCCGATGAAACCCAAAAGGGTGAGTTGCCTGTATTTCGCTGCGAGTTTATTGATGGTATCCAGATCAAAAGTGAGTTTTCTGACATTTTCGCGCGTGTCCGCCAGTTGCCTCTCGGTTTGCAGGATAGTCTGTTCTTTTTCGGTGCGGTAACGGGCTAATCCTGCAACGACAACGAACGCTGCCAGCACAGACAGCGCGAGCAGCAGCAAGGCAACTTTGGCCGGTTTGAGCACGACGCCATAGGCGTTCATGATTTCTCCTTCGCAGCGCCGGACTTCCAGGGAATACTCATGCACCAGAGATTGTCCGTCTGAGTTGTGTCCATGCCAAATCCGCCCTTGAGGGTGTTGATCAGCGAGAAAGCGGCAGGATCCTGCATCAACTGGACGCCGTCTTTGGCCTTGAGTACGGTCGAAATATGTTTTTTAATTTCGATTTGTGCGGCAGGCGCCAGTTCGTCAGTCAGCAAAATCGAGAATTGCAGTTCGGTAAAACGTTGCGGTGTGTCGCCTGAATCGGCGGGCGTGCTGCCGCTGTTCAGCGGCAAGTCGATTTTCCGGTTGATCAGCGGCAATTCGATGACGGTGTGCCCCTGGCAGTAGCTTTCGCCGTGTTTCGGGAAACGGAAAGTCAGGTTTTTGATGCGCACCTGAGGCAAGTCGGCAATGGTATCGGCGGTGAGTTGAAGCAGGGTGTCGGTGGTGGTGGCTGCTTCCAGTTCCAGTGCCGCAAATTTTGTGGCCTGGCGCACCAGTGCCGGGTCAGTCCCTGTCGCGCTGATTCTTGCTGCCAGACGTTCGCGTTCGCCGGTTGCCTGTAACAGATCGGCTTCAAGCGTTTGTGCACGACCATGCAAGGTGATCAGTTCGCGCAAATCCGCCTGGCCAAACAGCATGGCAGCCAGCAGGCTGCAGGCGATGCCCGCGTAAGCTGCCTGACGCAGGCTCTGGGCCAGATGACGTGCGCGCAATTGCAGCGGGGCTAATTGTCCGCGCGGCGATGAGACGACCAGTTCAAATAACGGATGCAGATAGGCGGCATCCCCTCTGGGTGCGAGTGCGTCCGGCAAAGGCAGCAGCGCAATTCCTGCGCGGGACAGGTGTGCGCCAACTGATTCTGATTCGCCCAGATAGAGGACCGGCGGGATTGAGCTGTATTCAAAAATATGTTTATTTTCAAGATGTTGCCTTGTGCGCAATATTTCATTGGCATCGCTGTCGTTGTCCTCGCTGTAGCGATGTATGCAACGCGTGATGACCGGAATGCCATCCTTTAAAACCAGTATGCGCAAAAAATGCACGCTGGGTATGACCAGAACAACATTGGTGATCGACAGGCGACGGGCCATCAGCGTGAGCAGCATTGAGATGCCCCATACACCCGCGATGGGCATGTTCAGTTTGGCAAGTTCGCGGGTAACCGCCTCCGCCGTGGTCAGTCCGCTGAGCGCTGCGGTGCCGGACTTGAGCCTGCGGCCGGAGAGTACGGGCGCGGCGCGATATTCGCTGTGCGGGAAGGCGGTTGCCAGATGTCGTTCCAGGAAATGGCTGCGGTCACGTCCGAATAGCAGCGGCAAGGCGAACGTTTCCAGCGTTTCCTCGGGCAAATTGGCGATTACCCAGAGACGGTCCCTGATGTCGGGTTTTTCAATCAGCTGCCAGACACCCTGATCGCGTCTGAAATACCGCGCACCTGAAGAATTGACGAACAGGATGGTTTTCATGTCAGTTTCAGCTTGGCTATGGTGTCGTAAATAGGCCCCAGCACCGCCATCATGATCCAGCCCAGCAGGATGCCGAGCACGATGGTGAGTGTGGGTTCGATCAGCGCCTGCACGCGGCTGATGGAGTCGTTGATGTCGCGGTTGTAAAAGTAGGAAATGTTTTTCAGCGAACCTGCCAGGTCACCGGTTTCCTCGCCTACTCTGATCATGCGGATGACCAGCGGCGGGAACAGCTTCTGGCCTGAAAAACCTTTGCTGATCGGTGCGCCGTTGGCAATGTCGGTGCGTGCCAGATCCAGCGCCTCCTGCACGATGATGTTGCCGGAGATATTGCGGCAATAGACCAGTCCGTCCAGTACCGGGATGCCGGTGCGATAGGTCAGCCCCAGCGTATCGCTGATGCGGGCCAGGATGATTTTTTTGATAATGGTGCCGACATAGGGGAGGCGCAATTGGGCGGCATGCATTTTGCGCCGGAAGCGATGACTCATTTTCGAGAACACCAGCACAAGCAGCAGCAGTACGAACGGGGCGGGGATGATGATCCACCAGTATTTGACAAACGCATCCGACACCCAGAGCAGGATTTTGGTCTGCAACGGGATCGTGCCGCCCATGTTGGCGACAAAACCCAGAATTTGCGGCACCAGATAGGTCATCAGAAAGACCACGACGGAGCCCACCACGATGGTGACGAACGCCGGATACATCAATAGCTGTTTGGTTTTGGAAGCGAGCTCGTCCTGCCATTTCAGGGAGGCGACGATTTCCTGTAAAACATAAGGTAACTGCCCGGTTGCTTCGCCCGCGCGCACCAGATTGATCACCAGTTCCGGAAAAATGCCGGGATTGGCAGCAAAGGATTCGGAAATGGTCGAACCGGAATCAATTTTTTCATACAGACTGGCACAAAGCGTTTTAACGTGCTGCGTTTCCGATGTTTCGCGCAAATCGGACAGGATGGCCTGGATCGGCACGCCTGCGCGGAGCAGCATTTCCAGTTGAAACAGAAAATGGATCAGGTCACGCCGGGCCAGTTTATGAATGGCATGGTTCTTGTTTTTTGCCGTAGTTGCACGAATCAGTTCAAGGCCGTTTTTCTTGAGTTGCGCCTCAAGGTCAAATTCGTTGAGTGCGTCGGTTTCCCCCCTGGTGACTTTGCCCAGAGCATCCACGGCGCGATAGCGGTAGAGGGACATTATTCTGCCATCCGCTCGCTGAAATCGACAACGCGACGCACTTCATGCAACGAAGTGAGCCCTTCCTTTACCCGCCGGATACCATCCTCGCTCAGTGGCGTGAAGTGGTGTGATTGTGCGTAGTCGGTCAATTCCTTGAGTCCGGCGCGGCGTGTGACCAGTTCGACCATGCCGTGATCAAAACGCAGCAATTCCATAATGGCCAGGCGGCCTTTATAGCCCTGATGGTCGCAGTCCGGGCAACCCGTCGGGCGATAAATCATCATTCGTGTACCCGGGATGATGCCCATCAGCTCGCGTTCCGTGTCATCCGGTTCGTATCCTGCCTTGCAGAGCGGGCAAAGTTTGCGTACCAGTCTTTGCGCGATGATGCCGATCAGGTTGGAGGCAAACATATCGTCAACGATCCCTAAATCGTGCAATCTTGAGATTGAGCTGATGGCGGAATTAGTGTGCAGCGTCGAGAATACCTGGTGGCCGGTCATCGCGGCGCGCAGCGCCATCTCGGCGGTGTCGTGGTCGCGGATTTCTCCCACCAGAATGATGTCCGGATCTTGACGCATCAGCGAGCGAATCCCGTTGGAGAAGTCCAGTTTGACGGTTTCGGCGATGGAGGTTTGCCGGGTGAGCGGCAGCGGATACTCCACCGGATCCTCCAGCGTCATGATGTTTACGGTATCGTTATTCAGATGGTTGAGTATCGAATACAGGGTGGTGGTTTTGCCCGATCCGGTAGGTCCCGTGACCAGCAGGATGCCCTCGGGGCGCTCCAGCATGCGCTCGAGCAGGACGAGTTGAGTATCGGTCATGCCGAGCTTGTCGAGACTGACGATGCCCATCTTGCGGTCGAGTATGCGCAACACGAAATTCTCGCCGTGTATGGTCGGATGCGATGCTGCGCGAAAGTCGATCTGGCGGCCAAACAACGAAAGCGAAACCCGTCCGTCCTGAGGGGCGCGCGTTTCGGCGATGTTCATGCCCGACATGACTTTCAGGCGTACCAGGATCGCCATCCAGTGTGTTTTGGAGAGTGAGCGCACCGGACGCAACACCCCGTCGATACGGTAACGGATGCGCAAAAACTGCTCTTCCGGCTCGAAATGAATATCCGATGCGTTACGGCTGACTGCATCGGAGAGTATCGCATCGGTGAGACGGACAATGGGATGGCTGTATGAAACGCCGGCCTGAGTCAGCGCGTTAAGGTCGAGTTCCCCGCCCTCCAGTTCAAACAGAATTCCTTCAATGGAGAGTTCATGGTCGTAAAACTTGTCGATTGCGGCAAGCACTTCCGCGCTGGGTGCGATGCGCCAGACGGGAATGATGCGTGATCCGGCCATCGTGCTTGCCTGAACCAGAAAAGGTGCTATGGCATCACGCGCCAGAATGTCGTCCGGGTTGGAGGCGACGATCACCAGATGGCCGGCGGCAGGGTCAAAACTGACCGGAAACAGGGCGTACTTGATGGCGATGGTTTTCGGAATCAGTGCCAGCGCGGCTGCGTTGGCCACACTGCCTGCAAGATCGATGGATTTATAGCCCGCAGCTTCCGAAACGGCATCGCGCATGGCTTGTTCGGTGATGAAATGCAAATCGAGCAGTTCCTCACCCAGCGGTTTATTATCGTTTTTTTGACGTTGTAACGCGATGTGCAGCTGATCGTCGTTGATCTGGCCGCGTGCAATCAGTACCTCGCCGATGCGCTGGTGAGCGATTTGTGTGCTTGAAGTGTTCATCGCCGGTTAACTACATATTGTCCATAAATTAATACAAATAAATCAATAGGTTAGATGCATACTACGGGCTGGTTTTCAGTTCCTGTATCCGGCGACCAATTTTGTCCATGTCCAGTGTTGAATCGTTGGCCAGCTTCCCGGCTTTCTGGTAATAGGGCAGGGCGGCGGCGGGTTGATGCAAATGATCCAGAGAGACAGCCAGGTTATAAGCGTAGAGCGCGTTGTCAGGCGCCAGGTTACAGGCACGGAAAAATGCCTGCTGCGCTTCACCCCAGCGTAACTGGCGGGCTAATACATTGCCCAGCGCATAATGAAATTCAGGTGCGGCAGGCTTTAAGTCGATCAATTCCCTCAGCTGGCTTTCGGCACTCACCAGATCCGCCTGCATCGACAGACTCACCAGACCTGCAGCTGCGGCTGCGTTGCCCAGATCTTCACGCAACACCTGCCGGTAGAGTTCGGCAGCGCGATCCGTCTGCATCTTGCGCTGGGCAATCACCGCCAGTCCCAGCAGTGCGTCCTTTTCGTGCGGATGCTGAGACAGGGCTGCAAGGTAACTGCGTTCAGCCTGATCCAGACGGCCTTCGGACAGCGCCAGATAACCTTCTTTGAGCAGATCGGTGCCGACCGCTATGCGGGTGCCGGCGGGTTTGTGCCTGCGTTTTTTGGCCTGATGTTTTCCGGGTTCAACCGGGTGTGTCCATGATTTGTCTTTGTAGGTCAGACTATCCGCGCCGGCAGCCGTTGCAGGCAGTGTGTTCACAACTGCTACGCCGGAGGCGGCAGTGACCGGAGAAGCCGCTGCCGCAGGCGAAGAGGCCGCTGCAAGTTCCGGCTGCCGGGTGGCTATCGGAACATATTGATTTTTCTGGTAAATAAACCAGAATGCGCCTGCAGACAGCAGCATCAATCCGGCCACAGCGAAATACCGGATGCCGGATGGTTTGGCGACAATCGTCTTTGCCTCAGGAGCGGACGCCTCACTGCCGGAGGGTGGTTTGGCGCCAGTGCCCTGGGCGCGTTTTAAAGCATCGAACAGCAGACTCATGGCGTCACCTCTGATTTCTGAACTGCCTTTTGCCACTCGTCGCTGGCAACAGGATTTTTGAACTGGCGCACCAGTTCATACTGGCTTTCCTGATTCAAAATGACCGGGCGCAGGAAAATGACCAGTTCGGATTTGGTATTGCTGTCGGTGCGCGCCTTGAACAGTTCGCCCAGCCCCTTCATGCTGCCGATGCCCGGTATCTGGCTGGTATTGCCGTTGCGTGTGTCCTGCATCAGGCCGCCCAGCACCGCGATGTCGCCATCTCGCACCCGCAGGATGGATTCCATTTCGCGGGTCTGAATTTGCGGGATCAGATTGGTCACGCTGAGCGCAGGATTGGTCGGATTGATCAGTGCAGGATTCGGATCTTTCGCGTAACTTAAAATGCGTGTGATAGTCGGCCTCAGGTTGAGTGTGACCTCGGTGTCCCCGCCGATTTGCGGCGTCACATACATCATGAATCCCACCGGAACCGTGTGGATGGTTGAGGTGTAGGTCGGCAGGGTGAGCACGGTGTTGTTCGCGCCATAGGTTCCCTGTGTCACATCGATGGTGAAATAGACTGATTCATCCACCACTTTCACCAGGCCGGTCTGATTGTTGAGCACCGACAGTTTCGGGCTGGACAGCACGTGCAGTTTGCCGAAGGTTTCCAGCAACTTGATCGAGCCGCTCAGGCTCCTGTTCGGATTGGCATTGTTGGCATAACTGATGGTACCCATCGCAGCCAGCGCGCCCACAGGCGATACCTGGGTAAAGCTCAGGCCCAGCGTGCGCAGTATTCCCCAGTCTATGCCCTGCTGGTACTGGTCTGACAGCGTAACCTCGACGATGGTGGCTTCGATCAGCACCTGGCGGCGCGCGTTATTGATCACCTTGTCGATAAATTCGCGAACCGAGGCATGCTGGCGCTGCGTGGCGCGCACGCTGATGACGCCGGCTTCAGGATTGGCAATCACGTAGGCGGCTTCCCGGTAGGTGACGCGGCGTGCCCGGCTGGTATTCTGGCTCTGGATCTGGGCGGGCAGCGTGGCGATTGCACTTTTCTTTCCTGTAGCATCCGTCGCAGTAGTGCCGGTTTGCGGCGTTATTTGCTGCTGATTGCTCTGTTCGGTAACGGTCTCGGTTGAACCTTCAGGCAGTTTCTTGTCGGTTTCCCGCAACAGGTCTTTGATGTTTTCGGTCAGCGTTTCCCAGAAGTCGTTGTTGGAGATATTGTCTATGGTGGAATTTGAGCCGTTGCTGCCGCCGCCGGCGCCTTGCCCTTTTCCGATCACCGCAATGCTGGTGGACATGTTGATGCTGTTTTTGGCGTTCCGCGCCACGTTGGGATATTCAATCTGGTAGCTTTTCAGGAACGGGCTGTCCGGCAGGATCGCGAGGTTGCCGCCATTCAGCTCATAGCGCATGTCCACCTGACGGGCGATGGCATCCAGTATTTCCGGCAGAGTGCGGTCGATCAGATTCATGGTCACCGTTCCGGTGACACCGGGATGGATCTCGATGTTGAGGCGGGCATCGCGGGCCAGCGCAAACAATATTTCCTGCGCCAGTACGTTGTTCACCACGATGCTGTAACGCTCTGCGGCCTTGCCGGCTTTTGGCGGCGGCGGCAGCGGGGCTGTTTCAGCCAGTGGGGGAATTACGCCGGGTGCGGTTGTCTGGGGTAATGCGAGGTGCTGATCCGATGGCGCCATCGCTTTGGGGAGATTGGTGCATGCGCCTAAGGGCATGCATAACGCGGCTAACGTGATGAATAACCTGTGGTTTTTTTCGCTATAAAGACCGGGATGCATTGCCAGTTCCTCTCAAGTGCGACTGTTTTGTCAGGCTGGTCTGCAGTCTTTCACTTCATGTGCGCAGGGTCAATATGCCGAAATACCTAGATAATTCGGCCTAGATGCTGGGAATGGAGAAGGGAGAATGCGGAGCCTAGCGGAATTTGCTAGCCAGCCAGATGGCCACGATAGTTGTCAGGACGATGAGGATAGTGGCCTGCCAATATCTTTTTGAATCGAAGGATGAAGAGAAATTGGCGCCGGCATCCGCAATTGCCAGACGCACGTGACGGATATTGACCTGCCTTTTTCCGTCCGCAAACGCGGCAAGCAGCGCCTTGTCGGCAATCAGATTCAGGCGTCTTGCGCGCCCCCTTGCATCATTGAGCAACAGCTGTTCGCCAAAAAATGAAAACATGCGTCCGCCGCGCCACCCTGCGACACGGAGCCTGTGATCCAGATAGCTGGCCGCATCGCTTCGCGACAGTTTGTTCAGCATCAGGCGGTATACAACCCGGTCTCGCACCTGGCGAAGTTGTGGCAGGGCTAGCAGCGTGTCCAGTTCAGGCTGACCGCACAGCACCAGCTGAACCAGTTTGCAGTTCTCCGTTTCAAGGTTAGACAGACGCCTGACTTCCTCGATGGACTCCGTGGGCATCGCGTGTGCCTCGTCGATCAGCACGAGTACCCGACGGCCCAGCGCATAACGTTTGATCAGTTCATGCTGCAGGGCTTCCAGACGCATGCCTTGATTGGTTGAGGCAATACCCAGATCACGGGCGATGACATCGATAATTTCGTCGCGGGAAAAAGCCGGGTTGGGCAGATAAACCGTATCGATGGTGTCAGGCAGACGCGATAGCAGGATGCGGCTCATCAGGGTTTTTCCGCTGCCCACTTCGCCGACGACCAGAACGATGCCTTCACTTTGCTGGACCGCGTGCAACAGACCGGCGATAAACATGCCCCGATCTTCCCCTTCAAAGAAAAATCCGGGGTCAGGGGTGATTGAAAACGGTGGCGAACTTAAGCCGAAGTAATCCAGATAGAGTGAAGACATGGTTTCATCGTATGCCCGCTGTTTCGCCGATGTCAATCAGCCAAAGTATATAGATGCGGGTTGAGCGCTTGCCCGATGCGGCTATTTGCGCTTTAATACACGTCGTTTTTAACTGTCGTAATCTCAAAATGAAATTTATTGAATCTATATTCGAAGGAACTTTGTGGAATAGCCGCTTTGTTATTTTATCTGCCGTGATCGGCAGTCTGGTGGCGGGTTTTGTGATTTTTTACATGGCGACCGTGGATGTATATTTCCTGTTTCAGCATGCGGTTCATTACGCCGATGCCAGTCTCTCCGACGAAGCGCGCAAGGCGCTGCACGACAGCACGGTATCCCATATCGTGGAAGTGGTGGATGGCTATTTGCTGGCGACGGTGATGTTGATTTTTTCGCTGGGTTTGTATGAATTGTTCATCAGCGATATCGATCAGGCGCATGGCAGCAAGGCTTCCAGCAAAATTCTGGTGATCAATAATCTGGATGACTTGAAAGGCCGTCTGGCCAAGGTGATACTGATGATCATGATTGTCACTTTGTTCGAAGAGGCGTTGCACATGAAGCTGGAGACGCCGCTGGATCTGGTCTATCTGGGTGGCAGCATCACGCTGATCGCGCTGGCGCTGTATTTCAGCCATGCGGCTGAGCACGGTGCATCCGAACACGATTCGGGCAAGGAAGCCGCTGACGAATCCGAAACACACGGTCATTAAGGCCGTGCTGAGAATATTTTTCTGTTGGGTGCTGTTATTCCTGCCGTTAGCGACGCTGGCGGGCGATTTTACCTTGCATGATATGCAAGGCCAGACGCACCGCTTGTCCGACTATCGGGGAAAATGGGTGCTGGTTAATTTCTGGGCGACCTGGTGCCCGCCTTGTCTGAATGAGCTTCCCGAACTGGTCAGTCTGAATAATGCCCATAAAAACAAGGATCTGGTTGTGATCGGCATCGCGATGGACTATGTTTCGGGCAAGATGGTTGCCGATTTCGTTAAAAAACACGGCATCAGTTATCCCATCGTACTGGGAAATGAAAAGATCGCCGCGCAAATCGGCGATATGGATGTGCTCCCGACCAGTTACCTGTATAGCCCGACCGGCGAGTTAGTCGGCACTCAGAAGGGCGAAGTGACGCAGGAGTCCGTCGAGAGTTACATCAAAAGCCGGCATAACTGATGTCGGCAGGCATGTGCCACTATGCACAGTATCAAGCTGAAAAATATTCCAGCCTCCCCGGATTCTTTGATTCATTTGTAAAGCCACTGCACCCGCAATTATGATTTACAATGTAAGCGTTGTAATACAAAAAGCAGGAGGTGCATTATGAGTATGATGTCTATGCGCTTGCCGGACGAATTGAGCAATCAGCTTGATATTCTGGCCGCAGCCACAGGTCGCACAAAATCATTTTTGGCAGGTCAAGCTATCCGCGACTATATTGAACGTGAGTCTTGGCAGATTGCTGAAATTACGCAGGCAATCTCCGAGGCCGACGCAGGTGACTTTGCCAGCGATGAGGAAGTAAATGCCATCAGCGCAAAGTGGATGCGTAATGCGGGTTAGATGGCTGAAAAAAGCAATTGCGAATCTCGATGCCGAGGCTGATTACATCGCCCAGGAAAATCAGACAGCGGCAGCAGACATGTTCTTGTACGTCCAAAACAAGGTTGACGCACTCAGCGAGTTTCCATCTTCCGGGCGTCCCGGCCGAGTTCCGGGTACACGCGAACTGGTTATAGATCGCTATCCATTTGTCGTTCCATACCGTGTTGTGGGCGATGAACTCCACGTTTTACGGGTTTTTCATACTCGTCGAAAATTGCCTAAAGCCTGATAAATGTAACTGAGTGAACCCCCGCTTTTTGGGCGCCAATCTGAATATTTGGTATTCTGCAATGTGCCACTATGCACATCTGTACATAGCGAGACCTGCACAGAATCAAACTATGCACAGTTGTTGCTTTTAAAAGTCCATGAATCCCTGTTCCATTGAGCTACAAGCAAGGCGCTGCCCCACGAATCCGGTGACGACGAAGCTCATCTATCTTATATGTGCGTTGCCGTACGGTAGCGCAGAGATTGATAGCATATTCTTGCATGTCGTATACGAAAATTGTTTGTCACGCTATGAAAGCGCTTGAGTGATCGGTTTGCCCATGATCTCAATCATAAAGAAAAGCTAATATATCGGAAAAGCACATTCGGAATATGACATGGAATGGGATAAGGTGCCTTTGTCCACCCTGCCACGCCAGTGTAGTTAAACGTTATTCAGACGAAAGTCTCAATTTTGTAGTTGCGCAAGCATAAACAGAATAGACCGGGGAAAGGCATAACTTGTTAATCATTTGGAGTATCCCGTTGGTGTTGCTATCCGTACTGGTTGCGATGATCGGTTCGTTCACGGCACTTACTCATGCACAGCGCATGCGCGAAAACAGCGGGCGTTCGTCATGGGTGTGGATGGTTACCGGTGGCATTACACTCGGGTTTACCATCTGGTCGATGCACTTCATCGGCATGTTGGCGTTCCACTTACCCATCCCGGTCAGCTATGACTTGGCGCTAACCCTTCTTTCTGCTTTGCCTGCGATTGCGGCAGCCTTGCTCGGTTTCTATGTGCTGCATGAACCTAACATCAGCAATCTCCGTATCGTCGCAAGCGGCTTGGTGATGGGCGCAGGCATCAGCATCATGCACTACACCGGCATGGCCGCCCTCAAGATGTCGCCGGAAATTAGTTATGACCCACTGATTTTTATCGTGTCCGTGGCCATTGCCATCATCGCCTCATGGGGTGCATTGCTCATGATGTATCAGGGTGAACGGATCAAGCTGTCCCTGCTGCCGCGCTTCGCGCTGGGCGGCGTGATCATGGGTTTGGCGATTTCCGGCATGCATTACACCGCCATGCTCGGGGCAAACATTCAACCCAACAGCATGTGTTTGGCAGGTGCAGCGCGGGTTGCGCCGGATATTCTTGCCATAATAGTGTCGCTGATTTGTTTGCTCTGGTTTGGCGGCGGCATTCTTGCCACATTGTTCGATCAGCGCATGGCGCGGCAAAACGCGCAGGCATTGGCGCATCTTGAACAAATCCATAAACAGGTATTGAGAGATCTGGAATATCAAAAATATGCGCTGGATCAGCACTCAATCGTGGCCATCACCGATGTGCGCGGCACGATCATTTATGCCAATGACAAATTTTGCACCATCAGCCAGTATTCGCGCGATGAATTGCTCGGGCAGAATCATCGTTTGGTCAATTCCGGCACCCATACGAAAGCGTTTTTTCGCGACATGTTTCGCACCATTTCCACAGGAAAAGTGTGGCATGGTGATTGTTGCAATCGCGCCAAGGATGGCAGTTTGTATTGGGTGGAGACCACCATCGTCCCCAACATGGGCTGTGATGGCAAACCGTTTCAATATGTCGCGATACGAACGGATATCACCGAGCGAAAACAGGCCGAGGATACGCTGTGCGAATACGCTGCCGATCTGGCGCAATTCAAGTACACCCTGAACAACACGCAGGATGGCGTGTTTATTTTTCATCCTGACACGCTGTGCTTCCTGTACGTAAACCACGGAGCCATACAACAAATAGGTTACAGTGAGGATGAGTTGTTGCAGATGACTCCACTGGACATCAAGAAAGAATTCACCGAACAGCACTTCCGCGCAATGCTGCATCCGCTGCTGGATGGGAGACTGGCAGCGAGTACCTTTGAAACCACGCACCGGCACAAGGACGGGCACGACATCCCTGTGGAAGTTGTGCTCCAGATTGTGCAGTATGAGAGCCATGAGTCGCGTTTCATCGCATTTTCACGAGACATCACCCTGCGAAAACAGGCTGAGACCGAGCTTCGTATCGCCGCCGCTTTTGAGTCTCAGGAAGGCATGCTGATCACCGATGCTAACGGTGTGATCCTGCGGGTCAACCAGGCTTTCACCGAGACTACCGGTTATACAGCCGAGGAAGCCGTGGGCCAAACACCTGGTATTCTCAAGTCTGGCCGCCACAAGGCGGACTTCTATCTCGCGATGTGGGAGACCATCCATCGCACCGGATCATGGCAAGGCGAAATCTGGGATCGACGTAAAAATGGTGAGATCTATCCCAAGTGGCTCACCATCACTGCTGTCAAAGGAGATAACGGGGCAGTTACCCATTATGTCGGATCTCATGTCGACATTACAGAACGCAAGGCAGCGGAGGATAAGGTCAAGAATCTGGCGTTTTACGACCCGCTCACCCGCTTGCCCAACCGGCGGCTTCTGCTGGATCGCCTCGATCATGCATTGGTTTCCAGTACGCGCAGCGGTCGAGAAGGTGCGTTGATGTTCATCGATTTGGATAATTTCAAGACCCTCAACGACACGCTCGGCCACGACTTCGGTGATCTGCTTTTGCAACAGGTTGCGCAACGTCTGGAGACCTGCGTGCGCGAAGGCGACACCGTAGCTCGTCTGGGCGGTGACGAGTTTGTGGTAATGCTGGAAGACCTGAGCCAAGACGTTCTGGAAGCGGCGGCACAGACGAAAGCTATTGGTGAGAAAATACTCGCCACGCTCAATCAGACCTACCAGCTTGCCACACACGAATACCATAGCACCCCCAGCATCGGTGCCACCCTGTTTACCGACCACCAATTTGGGGTGGATGTGCTGTTCAAGCAAGCAGACATCGCCATGTATCAATCCAAGAAAGCGGGCCGAAACACCCTGCGCTTCTTCGATCCAAAGATGCAGGACACCGTCAACGTCCGCGCAGCCCTGGAAAGTGAATTACATAAAGCGCTTGAAAACCGGCAATTTAATTTGCATTACCAGATTCAGGTGGACAGTTCACATCGTCCATTGGGCGCAGAAGCATTGATCCGCTGGAACCACCCTGAGCGCGGGTTGGTGTCTCCAGCCCAGTTCATCCCGCTGGCGGAAGAAACGGGGCTGATACTGCCCATTGGGCAATGGGTGCTGGAAACGGCTTGTACCCAACTTAAAATATGGGAGCAAGATGCACTCGCCTGCGACCTGGTTCTGGCAGTGAACGTGAGTGGAAAGCAGTTTCACCAAGCTGATTTCGTGGCTCAAGTACAAGCTGCCGTGCAACGCCATGCCATCAATCCGACGCGGCTCAAGCTGGAGCTGACTGAAAGTATGCTGCTGGAGAACATCGAAGACACCATTGCAGCCATGAGCACATTGAAAGAAATCGGTGTCATGTTCTCACTGGATGATTTCGGCACCGGCTATTCATCCTTGCAATACCTCAAACGGTTGCCTCTCGATCAGATTAAGATCGATCAGTCATTCGTACGCGACCTGGCCGTCGACACCAGCGATAAAGCAATCGTAAATACCATCATTGCCATGGCGCGAAGCCTTAATCTGGACGTTATTGCCGAAGGGGTGGAGACGGAAGAGCAGCAACATTTCCTCCTGGATATGGATTGCACTCACTATCAGGGCTATCTGTTTGGCAAACCGATGCCGATTAATGAATTCAATGCATTGTTGATTCAACGCTGAATGATAGCAACGTCCAACTGCTTCACTTCTCTGACGACTCCCTGTTTTCAATCAACGCCAGCGCTCCCTCCAGTGCGCTCATAAACTCATTGATCTTGATTGGTTTGGTGAGATAACGAAAGAATCCAGCCTCCAGTCCCTTTTCGATATCGCGAAGCATGGCATTGGCGCTAAGCGCAATGATCGGGATATGGCTCGTTGCCGGGTCTTTGCGCAGGATAATCATGGCTTCGATTCCGCTGATGCCGGGCAAATTGATGTCCATCAGGATTACATCGGGTAGATGAGCCCGTGCCATTACTACGCCGTGATTGCCATCTCTCGCGCTCAACATGTTTACGTGTGGGTGCCTGTCAATGATTTGCTCGACCAGCATTAGATTGGCCGGATTGTCTTCCACATAGAGCAGCGTGTGCTGCGCCGAATTATTTTCACCCCGCACTTGCGGTGAATGATCTGCGGGTAATGTAAGTTCGGCGGCAAGTGGTATTTCAGTTTGGATCAATTCGACCCAGAATTCGCTGCCCTCACCGGCAATACTTTTCACTCCAATGGCGCCTTCCATCAGGTCAACCAGTCGCCTGGTTACCACCAGGCCGATGCCGGTCCCTTCTACGGCACCGTTCTCTTGTCCGAGACGATTGAACGGCTGAAATAGTTGCGCCAACTTTTCCGGAGCCAATCCCACGCCGTTGTCTTTGATGCTGATGCGTATACGCCCCGAAGAGTTCTCGGCATATTTCACCTCGACCGTTCCATGCTCGCGGTTGTATTTGATTGCGTTGGAAAGCAGGTTGATCAGAACTTGCTTCAGCCGGATTCGATCAGCATGGACAAAGCACGGGAGGTCGAACGTGGGAAAGGTCAGTTTGATGTCATGTTGTTGCGCCTGAGGTTCGACAATAGTTTGGCATTCAAGCATGACTTTTGCCAGCGACAACGGCTCCGGCGACAGCGTTAGCTTGCCGGACTCGATCACCGCCAGATCGAGGATTTCGTTAATCAGTTCAAGCAAATACAATCCTGCCTTGTGAATCTGCTCCAGCCTTATAGTCTGTTTGTCTGTTGGCGGCGGTAAAGAGCTCTCCAGCAATTGGGTGAAGCCGAGGATGGCGTTCAGAGGCGTGCGCAACTCATGGCTCATGCTGGAAATAAATTCCGATTTGGCGAGATTGGCTTTTTCCGCCACAGCCCTGGTGCGCTCCAGCTCGATATTCTTTTCCGTCAGCAACTGTTCCAGACGTCTGCGTTCGGTAAAGTCCCGCGTCAGCATGACAAAGCCGCACAGATCGCCGTCCATGTCCCGCATCGTGGTAATCACCACATTGGCCCAGAAGATCGAACCGTTCTTGCGTACCCGCCAGCCCTCGTCTTCATGACGTCCCTGGGCTATCACAGCATCCAGTTCCCGCTGCGGCTTACCGGAATCAATGTCTTCGCGCGGATAAAATCGGGAGAAATACTGCCCAATGATTTCTGCTTCACTGTAACCATTGATCCGCTGCGCTGCGATGTTCCAGTTTTCTACATGTCCCTCTGTATCCAGCATGACAATAGCGCAGTCGGTCACGCTTTCCACCATTAACCGCAGACTCGCATCTGCCTTCCGTAGTTGCTCTTCAGTCTGGATGCGTTCGGTGATATCGGTGAGGGCGATGCGCATCATGGATGCGTCGTCGGATTTTGTTCTCTGACAATCCAGTTGAGCGTGGAAGAAGGTACCATCGCGGCGCTGGATTAACAGTTCGCAAACCTTACGCCCGACGCGCTGCAATACGTTCAGGTAATGGCTATGCCAGCGATCTTTGTCTCCAGCGGTGACGAAACCATCGAAACGGCGATTGAACAGTTTTTTGCGCTCCATTCCGAGCAGCGCGGCACCGGTGAGATTCACCTCGGCGATTAGGCCCTCAGGGGTAAGCGTGAGGTAGCCGATGGGCGCGAATTCATAGAGATCAACATAGCGGTCGCGCGATTCTTCAAGGGCAACCTGCGCACGCCGTAACTCCTCGTTCTGCATTTCCAGTTCGGTTTGCAGCACACGGCGTTCATGCTGGAGTCTCTCCTCAGCACGGGGGGGGGGGGCAGCTCATTTCGGATATCGATCAAGTTATACCCCCTTTAGAGATGTTTAGCTCAAGGCCTGGTCACACTGGGTTAAAGATTAAGATGTGGCCTTTTTGAGCATTCTACTCCCAATCAACAAATTCACATTTATCTTAAATCCATCTGTGCGTTGCCGAACTGTACTGTAAATATTGAAATCATATTATTGCATCTTGTACGCGCTGATTTCAGTTGAGAAAGTATGGTATTGAACAACTGAAATCAGACAGTTCGGCTTGCCGTTGTGGGTTGGCAACGGAATGTCGCGATCGTCAGCAATCCGGAATCCGGAATCAAAACGTTTTTGATGGCTCAGGGAATTACATGCACAAGAAGCCTGTACAGCAAGATTCTGACCAACTGCGCAGAGCCGCCGAGGCTAAGCTGGCAGGCGAGCAAGCGCCTGGGGTGTCAGATCGTTCTGCAGACGAATTGCTGCATGAATTGCAAGTGCATCAGGCTCAGCTTGAGATGCAGAATGAAAATCTGCGTGAGGCTCATCTTGAGATGGAGGCGTCTCGCGATCGCTATGTGGATTTGTATGATTTTTCTCCCATCAGTTATCTGACACTCAGCAGCGCAGGCACGATTTCCGAGGCAAATCTCACCGCAGCAGATATGTTCGTTGCCGAGCGGCATAAATTGATCAAGCGTCGTTTTGCAAATTTTGTTGTACCGGAAGATATCGAACGCTGGCATCTGTATTTTCTGTGCGTGAAACAATCTGACGAGCAGCCGAATTGCGAATTATCACTCAGGCGTGCTGACGGTTGCAGTTTTTATGTTCACCTGAATGCACGGCGCATGGATGAGGGTAGTGGCGGATACACAGTGCGTATTGCGCTGACCGACATTACCGAGCGTAAGCAGCAGGAACTGGAATTACGCAAATTCAAGGCCATCATAGAATCCTCGGATGATGCGATTATCAGTAAAACGCTGGACGACATCATCGTCAGTTGGAACCATAGCGCCGAGAAGATATTCGGCTATACGGCTCAAGAGGCAATAGGTCATTCAATTCTGATGCTGATCCCCTTAGATCGGCAAAATGAGGAGGTGGAAATTCTGGCACGTATTACGCGTGGCGAAAGGGTTGAACATTATGAAACGTTGCGCCGCCACAAAGATGGTCGACTGATTGACATATCAACCACATTTTCACCCATTCAGGACATTAATGGCAAAGTGATCGGCACTTCCAAAATCGCCAGAGATATAACCGAGCACAAACACATCGAGAATGAACTTAGAATCGCTGCCACCGCCTTTAATTCACACGAAGGTATGGCAATCACTGATGCTAAGGGCACGATACTCCGAGTAAACCAAGCCTATTCAAAGATCACTGGATACGCTGCCGAAGAAATTACAGGACAGAATCAGCGCATACTTAAATCGGGCCGCCACGATGTCAGCTTCTATGAAGCCATGTGGGATAGCATAAACAACACAGGTGCGTGGGAAGGTGAAATCTGGAACAGGCGTAAGAACGGAGAGGTTTATCCGGAGCATCTCACCATCGCCGCAGTTAAAACGTCTGATGGCGTTGTCGTCAACTACGTTTCAACGCTGACTGACATTACCTTGACCAAGGCGGCTGAGGACGAAATCAAGCATCTGGCGTTTTACGACCCGCTCACCGGCTTACCCAACCGTCGTCTGTTCAATGACAGACTGAGCCAAGTCATGTCTGCCAGCCGGCGCAGTGGGTTGCATGGTGCATTGATATTTTTGGATTTGGATAATTTTAAGCCCCTCAATGACACACATGGTCACGGGGTAGGTGATTTGCTGTTAATTGAAACCGCTGCGTATTACACTTTAAACCCACCACTGATTCCAATCGAAACCCACCACGGATTCCAATTGAAACCCGCCACCGGTTACAACTCAAAACCAACCATGCGATATTCCGGTGTCGTGATCACCCCATTATTGTTTATTTGGCTTTCAGTTTTCTCATCGAGTATGACTTGAACGTCAGGCGGTGGGAATGGTGCGCAACGCGGTTAAGGATTGCGTCTGCAATGGTTGGATCTGGGAATAGGCCATGCCAATGCTCTGTCGGGCACTGGTTAATGCGAACAATTTTATGGCATGATGCCAGCCATGCTCTTTGAAGTCTCAGGTCTCACCATTCCGTTCTGGCTACCTCCGCTGGCAGCCTTCACCATATCGTTCTTCACGTCGATGGTTGGTGTGTCGGGCGCTTTCCTGTTGTTGCCGTTCCAGATGTGCTTGCGCTATTGGCAGTGGGCTATGTGCTGGGATATGTGTTCTCTGCGACTCGCTGAATCTGTATTGCCAGCAATGACTTGTATCGCTCGGCACATCGCGCTTTAAAGCCTACGCCCTGGAATGCAGCGGCAGTACCAACGTCGCTTTCAATCCCAGTTCTCCAGCAGCACTCATTACGACATAAACCCGCCACGAAGGCGGGTTTTGGGAATCAAGCTTGAAACTCTAACTATCCAGCTGGATACTATTTTTATTCCATGCTGGTTTTACTTTTACCGCGCAACTTTCGCATCGACTCACCCTTGAGTTCGATCCGGCTCGCCCCGCTGACTAACCGATCAAGAATCGCATCCGCTACCGTCGGATTGCCACCGCTCAAATAATCATGCCAGCGGTTCACAGGCAATTGACTAGTAATCAAAGTTGAACGATTGCCACAACGTTGTTCAATCACCTCCAATAAATCATTGCGTCCTACTGCATTAAGGGTAGCCATACCAAAATCATCCAAAATCAACAGATCAACCTTCGCAAGCTGCGTGAGCCGCTTACGAAAACTTCCGTCACCATGTGAAACCGCCAGATCCTCAAGCAGCAAAGGCAATCGCTGAAATGACACCGTCAAGCCTTGACGGCATGCCTGATTGCCCAGTGCACAGCCCAACCACGTTTTGCCGCCACCAGTTGGGCCTGTGATAATTAGATTGATGCCATGGCCAACCCAATTGCACAATGCCAACGACGCTATCTCGCTACGATCCAGTCCCCGGCCTGTCCTATAATCAATATCCTCCACACAAGCACTTTCGCGCAACTTGGCATTCTTCAGCAAACTCATTAGTCGACGGTTGCTGCGATAGGTCGCTTCCTGATCAACAAGCAATCCAAACCGTTCCTCGAAGCTCAAGTGCATTGCACTGGCGCTGGACATCTGATTCTCAAAACCGCCAGCCATGCCAAACAGCTTCATCTCATTTAATTTGTGTATGGTGTCCTGAGTCATCATTTTGTTTCTCTCTTTCTTTTAGTGGTAATAATGGGAGCCGCGTACATTGGGATGTTCGAATGCAGCTTCATGAAGTTTACTTATTTCAGTGGGTTGTAGATCCAATCCATTGCGCAGTATCGAGCGGACGCTGGACAACGTTGTAGCCCCGATTTCAATGGCTCGTTGACAAGCTGCATTCAACCGCTCATTACCGAAGTCTTGTGCCAGTTTTTTAAGGCCAATGCTGGCGCGGTAGCCCTGCTCATGCGTGCGTGCCACTGCCAACAGCAATTGCAAAAAACCACGTACCGGCTCCCCGATTTGCAGTGCCCATTCCAGCGATTGATCGGCGTTCCAAAGTCCAAAATGGCGGTGAGCTGATTCCATGTGAAGCGGCTCAGTCACAGGTGTATCGCCAGCGCTACGAACATGACTTGCGACTCTCTGTCCATTGTGAAGCACTTCCACTGTAGTGGCAGTGAGTCGCAATTCCACCTCGCGGCGACGTAGCGCATGTGGAACACTATAATGACGACCATCCACTTCTATGTGGTAATCCAGTCCGACACGCACTTTACGAAATTCAGCATATTCATAGCGAGTTTCAGGCAGGGGCATCAACGCAGGTTTGTCTATGGATTCGAATGCGCTTTTACGATTGCCTGGCAATTTTTTGAAGGGACGCAAGTTGATGTCGGTGAGAAGGGTTCGTATTGCCTCGTTCAATTCGCCAAGACTCCCGAACATACGTTTACGCAGTCTGAACAAGATCCAGCGCTCAATAATCAACACCCCATTTTCAACTTTTGCTTTGTCTTTCGGCTTACGGGCACGCGCCGGCAGAATGACTGTGCCATAGTGGTCAGCTAAGTTTTGGTAAGTAGCGTTAATAACAGGTTCAGTCCGGCTGGCTTTGATGACTGCCGATTTGAGGTTGTCGCATACCACCACGGCAGGCACGCCGCCGAAGTGTTCGAACATACGCACATGTGCCGCTATCCAGTCAGGTAATGTTTGTGACCAGTGTGCCTCGGCGTAGATGTAGTTTGATGCGCCTAATACACCTACGAATATCTGTGCGCGGCGTATTTCACCGGAACTCTGATCGATGATTCCGACAGTAGGCCCAGCATAGTCCATGAATACCCGCTCGCCAGCTCGATAGGTTTGGCGCATGTGACTTTTCAGTGTCTGCTTGAACTCACGGTAACGCTGACAAAAAAGGCTGTAGTTGATCCCATCGGGTTGCACAGCCAAATATTCTTCATGTATGACTTGTAAGGTAGCTCCCTTGCGTTTCAGCTCCTCGTGTACCACCTGCCAATCTGGTTCAGGTTTTCTGGCAAACTGCTTATTTATATTTTGCGGGAAGAGCCGCTGCTCAAGCACCGCATCGTCCATGTCGGATGGCAACGGCCATATCAACTTTGCTGCGGCTGAGCGTGTCAGATAATCGGATACGGAGTCGCGCGATATTCCAAGACTATTAGCGATGGCACGCTGACTCAGTTTGACGTCATGGTGCAGCCGTAATACCTGTCGAATTTTTCTCATTTCAATTCTCCTATTACACATGTTTGTTGAACCTGTGTGCCCATAACCACAACAAGGTGGGCAATAGCAGGCCTCCTCTCCAAGTTGTACCGACGCGAAACATCTTCGCGACACGATCGGATTTTTAAAGGGGGGAAATAAAACAGGCCGTCAGTCGGTCTTGACAAACTGACATCAGAAACAGGAGAATGCACGCTGAAACGGTAGTTTCATGCAGTATCCAAAAGGATTCGGGGCGGACACCCCGAATCCTTTTTTTCTGGGCCTAAGTTTATGGTTTGATTACGTCCTCATGACGCACCTCCATCCACACTGCGCTTCGGCTGTTCACTATGTGACATGCGTCCGCGCGGTTTAAAAACATATCGGTTCGGCCAAAGTTCACCCACCTCACTATCCAATATCGCGGCAATGTGACTTGCCACAGCGAATGAAGTAATCCGATTGTGAATTACGTTGCTGATTACTCCGTTTGACACGCTAAGCTCGCGAGCAAGTTGAGCTTGTGATTTGCCGAGACGACGCAACAGGTAAATGATATTGGCAGCATCCATAATTTGCATGTAAGGGGGTGACAATTAAGTTTTAAGGGGGTAGTCTATCTCTAATTAAACAACAATCATTCTCTATTGAGAATAATATACACCAAAAGAGAATAATGAATCAAGTCGATCCTAAAATTTCTCCAAATAATTCAGAGGGGTTTGCAGCGCGTCTGATGCTGGTCATTAACCAGACCGGACTGAGTCAAGCTGAATTTGCCCGTCGCTTGGGCGCTTCGGCTGGTTTTGTCAGTGATGCAGCACGCGGACTTAAAAAACCCGGTGCCGATTTTTTACTTAGTGTACGTACGGTGTTTGGAGTTTCAGTCGACTGGCTGCTAACAGGTGAAGGAACAATGTACGGCGGAAGCGGCATCGACCTAGAGTTGCTACGGGCTATCCGTTTACAAATTGCGGTAGCTCGAACTGCCGTCATGGATGACGATCCCACTGCAAAAGCACTGCTGTTGTTAATTCGCGAGGGGCGACTACAGGAAGCCGCTGCTGAACCAGCACTTGGCGCATTCCTGGATCGCATTGCCCCAGAAGACAGCGATTTTGATTTAGCCACAGAGCTTTACAATGGACATTTGTGGACGGACGACTCAGATGCACAGCGCCGTAACCTGCTTGCGGCAGCGGTAGCACATTTTGAGGCAAGGAAACCAATAGACAAGCTGGCAACGTTAGCACGCGCATCGGGTTCGACCGTTCAAGTCAACCTTAGCGCTTCACAACGTAATGCGGGGCGTGATTACCACGAAAAATAAGCACAACTCTAATTTACACCAGTCAAATTTCATCCCAAACGACAGGAGAATATGTGATGTCAGAACTAAACCCAACCAAGATCGTACAACTCAACCTCGCAACTGAGCAGCGTAATGCGGGACGCGATTACCATGAGTATTTTGTTCCAGGTTCAATCAAGTTGGTGCTAGCAACTTGGCCCAAGGCGAAACTGGATGAAATTGCCTTAGATAACTCGATCATGTTTCGCTATCGCTTTGGTTTTGAGCCAACTGAGACGGTACGCAAACAGGTGCTTGAGATAAAAAACCAATACGATTTTACTGACCGCGAAATCCGCTGGCTGCGTCATTCCGGCCAGCTCTCCATCGCAACCAAGGAGGCCAAACTTAAACCTACTCGGTTGATGCCCATGATAGGTTGGTCGCAAGTAGTGTTGTTCAGTATGGTCTGTGTCGGGATGGTTATGCAGATCATTTTTTCTACAGCACCCGCATGGAAGCAAGCGCTGGGAGAAATCACCGTCGCTGGATTGAGTTTCGGAGTGTTTTGGGTATTGAACTCACTGTATATTGCGCCGTGGCGCACACTGAAACGATCCGGGGTATTGTCTTCAACAGCACATTAATACGCTCCCGCAACAATCGTTGTTCACGCGCGGCTGCAAAAGCAATGCACTGGCGATAGAGAAAATCGATTTTTCCGTAGAGAGTTTTTGGGTCGATGCCGGCTAGGACTTTGAACAACTACCTTGTTTGCCGGAGCATCTGCATTGTAAAACATACCTGCAAACTCTCAGGAAACTAATGGCAGGTGAATCTCCGCCTCCAATCCACCCAGCGGATGATTTCGTAACGTTAACTCTCCCCCGTGCCGGAGGATGATATTTCTCGCGATTGATAGTCCAAGACCCGTGCCGCCAGTGGTGCGGGAGCGGGAATGCTCTAGCCGGAAGAAAGGCGTGAACACGGCTTCGAGTTGATCGGTGGGGATACCGGGGCCGGAGTCGTGGATGCGGATATGACACTGACTGGTGTCGCATTCCAGCGACACGTCGGCGTGCTGGCCATATTTCACGGCATTATCAAGCAAGTTGGCAAGGGCGCGGCGCAACGTCATTGGCCGGGCTTCCACTTGCACGGCAGTACGCTGGCGATAGTTCACTGCCTGGCCTGCTTCGATGGCATCGCTGCACAAGCTATCGAGCAGCGAATCCAGATCAAGGCGCTGCATGTTCTCGCTGGCGTCCAAGCTGCGTGCCAGCTCTAACCCATCTTGCAACATCTGCTGCATGGCTGCCATGTCGCTTACCAATTTGTCTCGCAACTCGGTATCGCTGACTTTTTCCAGCCGAAGACGCAAGCGTGTGAGCGGGGTTTGCAGATCATGAGTAATGGCTGCCAACATGCCAGTGCGCTCGCGCAGGTCGTCGCGAATACGCTGCTGCATACGATTGAAGGCGCGGATGGCACGGCGCATTTCGCTACTGCCATCTTCGACCAGAGGCTGCTGAGTTGAGGTTAGATTAAGCTGATCCGCCGCGTCGGCCAATTGCTGCAATGGGCGGGTGGCAGTACGTGCGGCCAACCAAGCCAGTGCAGCGATGCAGGCTGCGAACAGCAGTAAGGCATTCCACGGCGGCTGGTCGGGTAGCTGCGGACGCGGCGGCGTGGGGATCAACAATTGGAGTGGCATGCCGTCAGACAGCGTGAGCGTGATGCGTTGACAATCCATCGATGCAGCGGAATTCAGGTGGTGTGGCAATTTGTTATGTTCGTCGTCTGCAGGACAGGCCATTGGGTGACCGGCTTGCAAGTCGTGCGCAGTACCGAGCCGTTCCACCAGCGCACTTTGCAGGGTTTTGTCGGTATCTGGAAGCGAAAATTTTGCCCCTCCCAGCCATCCGCGCAGCCCCATGCCGCGTATCGAATGTAGCAGTTCTTCACGTTGTTGTGGTGCTGCTGCTTCCAGTGTTTCGACTAAATGACCGATCTGGTCGGCTTGATGTTGGGCCTGCGTGTGATGCAACATCTCGAAATGCTGCCGACGCACCAACAGCAGCGTGGCAGTAGCCGATACCACGACACCAAGCATCAGCAGCAGGAATAAACGACCATGCATGGAGCGAAGGAATGTCGGCATCACAGCTTTCTCACTGTAGTCGCCAGCAGATAGCCTTCGTTGCGCAGCGTTTTGATGAGCTGCGGCGTGCGTGCATCGTCACCCAGCTTCTGGCGCAGTCGGCTGATGGCAAGATCGATAGAGCGGTCGAATGAGTCGCCATCGCGCCCCTGCGTCAGGCTCAACAATTGGTCGCGGTCCAGCGGACGATTGGGATGTTCCAGCAAGATCTTAAGTAAGCGGAACTCGCCGCCGGAGAGTGCAACCACTACGCCATCGCGGCGCTGCAATTGGCGGTCGGCGAGATTTAGCGTCCAGCCCCCGAACTCCAGCCGCTGCGCGTGTTCGCCAGCCGGATTGCCCGCACTGCGCCGCAACACGCTACGAATGCGCGCCACCAGTTCGCGTGGCTCGAAAGGTTTGCACAGATAGTCGTCTGCGCCCATCTCCAAACCAATGATGCGATCCAGCGGTGCGCTACGCGCGGTGAGCATGATGACTGGCACAGCAGAATGTGCGCGCAGATCTCGGCACAGAACCAGCCCATCTTCGCCCGGCAAGGTGAGATCAAGAACCACCAGATTTACAGTATCCCGCTCCAGCACCGCGCGCATCTCATCACCATTGGCCGCCGTCAAGATACACCAACCCTGCTGAGCCAAGTATTCGGCCAGCAAATTGCGGATGTCGTTGTCGTCATCCACAACAAGAATATAAGGGCGCGCGCTCGTGTTCATAGGACGTACCATACAACGATTTGGACAGTTTTGCGAAATTGATACAAATCCGTACAAATACGCCGTTACCAGACATATGCCCGATACATCGCGGCGGTTTAATACTCACCGTGCAATGACGCACTTTCTAATCGGAGGCTTTAAGTGAAGACACTGAGAAAAATATTGCTGGTAGCAGGTCTGGTGGCGACAGCCGGATACGGCATGAATGTCCTGGCGGACGATCGTGGCTGCGGCGGGCCGATGATGGGTGGAATGATGAATCATGAGCGCATGGACAAGATGCGCGAGCAGCATCAGACCAAAGTGCACGATGCGCTGAAGCTGAATCCCACGCAGGAAGCGGCTTGGCAGAAACTTATCGCCAGCCACAAGGATCATCCGCAAGAACTGGATAAATTGACGGCCCCTGAGCGCATGGAAAAGATCATCGGCCACATGCAAGAACATCTGGCTATGCTGAAGGAATTTTATGCCGTGCTGACACCTGAGCAGCGCAAGACCTTCGACGAGTCCATGCCCAAGCTCGGCGAATTTCCTGGCTTAGGTATGCCGCTACGCTGATGAAAAAGCACAACACTTTTTCGGCTGTACTCATGGTGCTATTGCGAACTCGGCACAGGGTACGTAAAGCGTATCGGAACATGAACAGAACGTTGAGGACAAGATAGTAGTTCGGCCCACCCGGAACTATTAACTGATTCAAGGAAAAAGATGAAATACATCGTAATGGCATTACTGGTTCGTACTCTTACGGGGGGGCATGATGGCGGAAAGGACGGCGTATAGTCATCTGAATCAACCATCTGAACAAACAGAGTATGTAAAGAAACCTTGCACAGAAAACTCAACTGAGCACCAAAGCTAATTTCGTCGTAAAAAGCATTATTAATTAATCAGGATATGAAACATGAAAAGACACTTACTTCAACGGCAAGGATTGACGCTGATCATGTTGCAACAGCAACCTGAATTGTCAGTATGACCACGATCATATTTAATTTTTACTCTCCGGTTTATGCTGACGCAGCCATCGTTGTTGATGGTTAGACTACTCTAAAAAGAATAAACTATCATGAAAAAATATTTAGCCTTTTTTGGCGCCTGCCTAGTTGCCGCATGCACCACTACCGGGATCACCTCGACCAAAGAAGGCATGATTGAGTACACCGGCGCCCAGAAAGACATTTTCACCAAAGGCAAGGCAGAACGAGTCATGTCGTTGGAAACGCTGGCTGGGCGACCAGGGCTTTATGGTGTTGGCCCGGTTGAAGGATTTGATGGGGAAATCACCGTTCTTGACGGAAAGCCTTATGTAGCCAAGGTTCGGCAAAGTGGTAAAACGGTTGAAGAAACCCCTAATCACGGCGCATTTTTCTTCGTTTGGACTGAGCAGTCGCAGTGGCAGGTCATACCCATTCCAGTGACCGTAAAGAGCTATGTTGATCTGCAAAATTTCGTAAAAAACCAAGCGGGAGACGTAGGTATAGATACAGACAAACCTTTCCCTTTTCGGCTTTCTGGAACCCCGACGGAAATCAAGTGGCACATCAATGTTGACCGCACTGAAGGCAAAACCGTCACCAATGAATTGTTTGTGAAATCCAAGGCATCTTATATCAGCAACAACGAATCTGTTGACATCATCGGGTTTTATTCAGAACATCATGGCGGTGTGTTCGTCAGTGATTACGTGCCAGCGATTAACCGCGATAGTGGCAAAAAGAATGCGATTCACATTCACTTCGTCTCGCGCGCCGATAAGATGACAGGCCATATTGATAACATCGTATTGGGTTCAAGCATGATGCTTTATCTGCCCAAGTCTTAAAATTTACTTAAAAAACAATCATCAAGAATTAACCGCTTGTTAGAGTATCAGTCATACAACTTGCTTAATCTGCAACATGCCGCCATGGCAACCACCAGCAGAACTTCACTTATGGAATAGAGAGGTTCTGTTTACACAAACGAGATCCGCTCTAGCTGTTCTCATCACTTGAGGAATATTAAACATGAAGAAATTTTTGATAACCGTTTCTACACTGATTGGATTTACCGGCTTAAATGCAGCATTCGCTGCCGATGAAATGATGCACCATGGAAATCATCATCACGAGATGAGTGTGGAGGACACCAGAACTTCTCTGGAACTTCCTCCCGAAATGAAACAGCATCAATTGTCGAACATGCGTGAACATGTAGAGGCAATCAAGTCGATTGTCGGTTTAATGGCAGAAAACAAGTTTGAGGATGCTTCAAAAATTGCACATATCAAGCTTGGCTTAACCCCGGAAATGCAATCCATGTGCAGCATGTTCGACAACGAAAACTTCAAGAAACTGGGGTTCGCTTTCCACAAGAGCGGGGACGATCTCGGCGACGCATTGCACACCAAGGATGTCAAAACGTCATTACGTGCATTGAATAAAACGATGGAATATTGCGTAACGTGTCACGCAACTTACCGTCAATAAGTTCAGCTATCGGAGCGCCCTCGTCCTGGTTTCTACGCATAACTTTTTGTTTGAGGAATTCGACACAATATGCGCAGTCATTACCGGATGGGGAATCAAGCCGGAGCATTAGCGAGGTGTAATGTGAGAAATCTGCAAAAACCGATGAAACTAAAACGGTTCTTTTTGGTTGCCGTGCTCAGTATGAGTAACTTGGTGCAGGCCGCCGACCTGCTGGAAACTTACCGTGCCGCGCAGGCCAATGATCCGGTGTTCGCGGCAGCGCGGGCATCACAGCAAGCCGGGCAAGAGAAACTCCCGCAAGGCCGCTCCTTGCTGCTACCCAACATCAGCCTCAGCGCGAATAGTACGTTCAACGATCAAACCACGCAGTATCGGGGGGCTGCGCTCTTTCCGAGCGGCAATCATCGCTACAATAGCCACGGTTACGGCGTAACTTTGGTGCAGCCGCTGTTTCGGCAACAGAGCTGGCTGGCTTATACCGAATCCGAATTGCAGGTCGCACAAACCGAGGCGCAATTCAAAATCGCCGAGCAGGACTTGGTGTTGCGAACCGCACAAGCCTATTTTGATGTTCTGATTGCACAGGACAGTGTTCAGCTCGCTGAGGCGCAGCAGACCGCCATTGTCGAACAGTTGGAGCAGGCCAAGCGCAACTTCAAGGTAGGCACTGCCACTATTACCGATACCTATGAATCTCAGGCTCGTCATGATTTGACTCGCGCGCAGGAAATTGCCGCTCAGAACGAGCTGGAAATCAAACGCAGCATTTTGCAGCAACTAATCAATGTGATGCCGAAAGAACTCAAGCATCTCGGCAAAGAATTCAATTTGGAAGCTCCACAGCCCGCTGACATGGATATATGGGTGGATGATGCGCAGTTGAATAGTCCGCAACTCGCCGTCGCACAAGCCGAAGCCGAAATCGCTGAAAAAGAAGTGATACGTAATCGTGGCGGACACTACCCAACAGTAGATATGGTTGCGAACTATTCACAAAACAACGCCAATGGCAGCAGCTTCGGCGTCGGTAGCGATACCAGCAACAAGAGCGTTGGTGTGCAACTGAATATGCCGTTATTCCAAGGCGGTGCGGTCAACTCAAAATGGCGTGAAGCGGAAGCCAATCGAGAGCGCGCCAAACAAGAACTGGAAAACGTTCGTCGCAATATTGCAACGCAAACACGTCAGGCCTATCTTGGTGTAGCCAGTGGCATCGCCCAAGTTAAGGCACTGCAACAAGCGCTCATCTCCAGCAAAAGCGTATTGGAAGCCAGTAAACTGGGTCAGGGAATTGGCGTACGCACCAACCTCGATGTGCTCAATGCACAGCAACAGTTGTATGCCACCCGCCGCGATTTGTATCAGGCTGAGTACAACTACCTGATTAGTCAGTTACGACTGAAAGCAGCGGTGGGTTCGCTGGACGAGGCGAGTTTGACCAAAGTTAATCAGGCATTCTATTAACAACCGACTAAACCACAAGTCTATTATCTACATTCAGGAAACATGATGAAAACACCATTTAGGTTGCCGCGACAGGTCTGGTTTGCTATATGTGGAATTGTACTTTTGCTTGTTTTTGTTTGGGTTGCGATGAAGAGCGGCCCACTCGCCCCCATAAAAGTGACGGTAACTCAAGTCGTTAAGGGGACAGTTTCCCCAGCCCTGTTCGGTATCGGCACTATAGAAGCGCGGCGCGCTTATCTTATTGGCCCGACGGCAGCCGGACGGGTCGGGCACGTGCTGGTTGATGTGGGCGACACAGTGAAAGCGGGGCAATTGCTTGCGGAAATGGATCCTGTGGATCTCGACAAACGAGTGGCCTCTGCGGCAGCGGCGGCTGACCGTGGGCATAGTGCCGTGGTGACAGCGCAAGCGCAGATAAATGACGCCAAGAGTCGCCAGATGCTGGCAGCCAGCGAGGCGCACCGCTACCTTGATTTGGGAAATGCAGGATTTGTCAGTTCAAGCGTGGTGGATAGCAAATTGCAGCAACAGCAGTCGGCGGATGCCCAGCTTGCCGCAGCTGAATCTGCATTGGTCAGTGCCCGACAAGACTTGGCACGTCTCATTGCGGAACACGATGGGGCGAGGCAACAACGGGGAAATATCCGTTTGGTGGCCCCCGTTGACGGTGTGGTAACAGCGCGCGATGCTGAATCTGGCACCACCGTCGTTGCTGGTCAATCGGTGTTCAAATTGCAGGAGCCGAGCAGTCTGTGGGTCACAGTGCGGCTGGATCAGGGGCGCTCTGGTGGCCTCCAAGTGGGATTGCCTGCCGAAATCACGCTTCGCTCCAATCCTCGCACAGCCCATGCGGGCAAAGTCATTCGCGTCGAGCCGATCAGCGACAGCGTGACCGAAGAACGTATCGCCAAGGTGGCTTTCGATAAATTGCCACAGAATGTAACCACTGGCGAAATTGCTGAAATAACTCTGCACTTGCCCATAGTCAAAAATGTGCTGACCGTCCCCAATGCTAGCCTCCGTTATCGCAATGCACAGCCCGGTGTCTGGCTGCGCGAAGATGGGCATTTGCGTTTCGCTCCAGTGAAATCGGGGGCGGAAGGTTTAGATGGCAAGGTGCAGATTATCGACGGCCTCAAGGAAAGCGACGAAGTGATTGTGTATAGCGAACGTGACCTCATGGATAGCAGTCGCATCAAGGTGGTTCCTGCTTTAGTCGGAAAAATAAAATGATCAGCCTTGCTGGCCGTGACATCCTGCATTCATGGGGCAAATTTGTTCTTACCGGACTCGGTCTGGGGTTGCTCATTGGTGTCACATTCACCATGGCGGGGGTTTATCGCGGCATGGTGGATGATGCCAAGGTACTGCTCAACAACAGCGGCGCAGATATGTGGGTAGTGCAAAAGGACACGCTGGGTCCCTATGCCGAGTCCTCCAGCATTCACGATGATGTCTATCGCAGCATCCTCGGCATGCCCGGTGTTGCACAAGCTGCCAATGTTACCTATCTCACCATGCAAGTCCGCAAGGGCAACACGGACGTGCGCGCCATGGTGGTGGGTTTTGAGCCCGGCCAACCGGGCGAACCTGATTATTTGGTAGCGGGCAGACGCCTTACTCGTAGCCATTACGAAGCGGTGGCCGACGTAAAAACTGACTTTGCTTTAGGTGATCGCATTCGCATCCGTCGTCATGATTACACAGTGGTCGGCCTTACCCGACGCATGGTGTCTTCCGGCGGAGACCCGATGGTATTCATTCCGCTTAAGGATGCTCAAGAGGCACAATTTCTGAAGGATAACGACGCTATCGTCAACGATCGAGCCCGCACTGCTGCCGATCCCGCGTTCAATCGCCCTGGCGTGCCAGGCCTGCTGGATACGATTAATACTTCACAGGCTAGCAACCACAATGTCAACGCAGTTCTGGTACGGGTCGCCAATGGACATGCAGCCGAGGCTGTGGCGCATGACATTCGACGCTGGAAGCATTTACAGGTTTTTGATCGCGATCAGATGGAGGAGATTCTGGTCGCCAAGCTGATTGCTACCTCTGCCAAGCAGATCGGCATGTTTCTGGTGATTTTGACTATTGTCAGCGCGGCAATTGTCGCTTTCATCATCTATACCATGACCTTGGGCAAGATCAGGGAAATCGCTGTATTGAAACTGATTGGCACCCGCAATCGCACTATCGCCAGCATGATTCTGCAACAGGCGCTGGGGCTGGGGCTAATTGGTTTTGCCGTCGGAAAGATTTCCGCCACCATCTGGGGGCCATTTTTTCCGAGGTATGTTCTGCTCGAACCGGGTGATGCCGTGCGTGGCTTCGTTATAGTGATGGTGGTCTGCACTCTAGCTAGCACCTTGGCGATACGCGCTGCACTCAAGATTGATCCAGCAACCGCAATTGGAGGATGACATGGATAAAGGCATCCACATCGAAGGATTGAGCAAACGTTACGGCGAGGGCGACACCGCCGTCGACGCGCTCAAGGAAGTAAATATGAACGTGGCTCCCGGAGAGGTGGTCGGCCTTATCGGCCCCAGCGGTTCAGGAAAAACCACCTTGCTAAAATGCCTAGGAGCAGTCATCGAGCCTACGCGTGGTCGCATGACCTTGGGTGGCGAAGTGATTTACGACAATGGCTGGAAAATTTCTGACCTTCGGGTGCTGCGTCGGGATCGGATTGGTTTTGTCTTTCAGGCTCCTTATCTAATTCCGTTCCTTGACGTGACCGACAACGTGGCGCTTTTACCCATGCTAGCTGGAAGACCGAATGGGGAATCCCGTACCCGAGCACTGGAACTGTTACAAGCACTCGACGTGTCGCACCGGGCAAAAGCCGAAACCTCTGAACTTTCCGGTGGTGAACAGCAGCGAGTATCCATCGCTCGCGCACTAGCCAACCGCCCACCGGTGATCCTCGCCGACGAACCTACAGCGCCGCTGGACAGCGAGCGGGCACTGGCCGTGATGCGCATCCTCAATCAAATGGCCAGTCAGTACCAGACCGCCATTATCGTCGTGACCCATGACGAGAAAATCATTCCTACCTTCAAGCGCATCTACCACATCCGCGATGGACGGACTTTTGAGGAGGCAGGGGAAGGACGGTCACTTTAGTACGGGTACAGCACCGATGTCATTGCGGAAACACAACTAGACCGAACTTATATTGATGTCGTCCGCACACAATACCAGCCATTCAAAAACCAAAGTTATTATGAGCACTTTTGTGGCCAACTCGGTATCGTAACGAGAGGCGGGTTTGGTATCGTAACAGTTGGAGGGGTTGACGTTGGAATGGGTGGCGGGTTTAGGATTGGAACTGATGGCGGATTTCATTGGAATACGCAAACCGCCAATCGGTTAAGGAATTGTGTACGCGAGATTGATACCGTTGCGCGTTTCGGTGGGGATGAGTTCGTGGTGATCCTGAGTGATTTGAATGCAGAAAAAGCAGAATCGAAGTTGCAGGCACAAGTCATTGCTGAAAAAGTTCTCGCCGCTTTGTCTGAACCCTACCTTCTGTCGGTGAGTCCTGATGGGGAGGGCTCCATGGTAATGCACCGATGTACCGCGAGTCTCGGTGTCACAGTGTTTATTGATCATGAATCCAGTCGAGATGACATCCTTAAATATGCAGATACAGCTATGTATCAGGCAAAAGAATCAGGGCGAAATCAGATTTTATTCTATGCAATAGCCAACTGTCAGTGAGCGGTTTTTATTATGTAACTATATGATTTATATGATATTTTAAATAAAAACTGTTTTCGGTGGTTGCTTAGTGTGCATCCGCCAGTTTAACGGACTGGCTGTTGCCGGCAGTGCGTTGCGGAAATATCCAGTGTCCCTGCCAGGCGGCACGCACCATGTTCGGATATTCCGGACGGCCCAGACTGCCGTTGTATCGCCCCAGTGCGCGAAACAGATCGCCTTTTTCCATATCCAGGTAGTGACGGAAAATTGTGCAGCCGTAGCGCAGATTGATGCGCAGATGAAACAGGTTTTGTTCATTTGTGCCGATTTCACGCACCCAGAACGGCATCACCTGCATATAGCCGCGCGCACCGACCGAGGAGACGGCGTATTTTTTGAATCCGCTCTCTACTTCGATCAAGCCCATGACCAGCTGAGGATCAAGCCCCGCACGGGTCGCTTCGTAATGTACGGTGCTTAAGAAATCCATGCGGTAAGCTTTATCCGGCAGGCGTTTTTCCAGTCGACGCGACATTTCATTCAGCCATGCATCGGCTTCATATTGGGTTGAAAAGGCCGGTTTTGGCGCTGCCTGATCCGATACGCTGCGCTGCAATACCGCACGCACGCTGGCCGAGAGCGGGGAATCGACTTGCGCGCCGGCCCATGCGTTAGAAGCTAACAACACGCTGGCAGCGATCAGCAGCGCATTGAAAATTGAGTTATCTGTTTTCACAGTTTTGATTGTACAAACTCCAGCGCGCTTTGCAAGGGGATGGTTTGTGCGGCAGTATCGCGGCGTCCCTGATATTCGATCATACCCTCTTTCAGTCCACGGTCGCCGACCACGATGCGATGCGGGATGCCGATCAGCTCCATGTCGGCAAACATCACGCCGGGGCGTTCGTCGCGGTCATCGAGTAACACGTCGATGCCGACAGCCTTTAATTGCGCGTACAGTTGTTCGACGGCATTTTTCACAGCTTCACTTTTGTTCATGCCGATCGGCACAAGGGCTAACTGGAACGGTGCGATGGCCGCCGGCAAGGTAATGCCGCGCGAATCAAAATTCTGTTCAATGGCGGCGGCCACGATGCGCGACACGCCGATGCCGTAACAACCCATTTCCAGAATTTGCGCACGGCCCTGCGCGTCCAGGAAGGTCGCCTTCATGCTCTCGGCGTATTTGGTGCGCAACTGGAAAATGTGGCCGACTTCGATGCCTCTGCATATTTCCAGCGTGCCAAGGCCGTCTGGCGAGATATCGCCGGTGACTACGTTGCGGATGTCGGCGACCAGATCGGGTTCGGGCAAATCGCGTCCCCAGTTGATGCCGGCGGTATGGAATTTGGCGACGTTAGCGCCCGCGACGAAATCGCTCATGATCGCGACCGAGTTGTCGGCAATTACGCGCACGGTGTTGCGGTCGATGCCGACCGGTCCCAAAAATCCGGGCGGACAGCCGAAAAATGCACGGATTTCATCTTCTCTGGCAAAGCGGAAATCGGCCAGTCCCGGCAATTTTGCCGTCTTGATTTCATTTAAGGAATGATCGCCGCGCAGCAGCACGATGTGCAGTTTCTCGCCAGCGACCAGCGCCAGCAGCTTGACGGTGCGCTGTAAAGAAATTCCTAATAAATCAGATACTTGCTCGCAGGTGGTCTGCTTTGGTGTGTCCACGTTGCGTATTTCCTCAAGCGGCGCAGTGCGCATCGTGGCAGGTGCAACGGCCTCGGCCAGTTCCACGTTGGCGGCGTAACTTGACGTCGGGCAATAGGCCAGCGCATCTTCGCCGGAATCGGCCAGTACGTGGAATTCGTGCGAACCGCTGCCGCCGATCGCACCGGTGTCTGCGGCTACGGCGCGGAACTTCAGCCCCAGACGCGTGAAAATGCGGCTGTAGGTTTCATACATGACGGCATAAGTTTTTTCCAGACTCGCGAAATCGGCATGGAACGAATAGGCATCCTTCATCAGGAATTCGCGCGCGCGCATCACGCCGAAACGCGGACGGACTTCATCGCGGAACTTGGTCTGGATCTGGTAGAAGTTGACCGGCAGCTGGCGGTAGCTGCGGATTTCGCGGCGTGCGATGTCGGTAATGACTTCTTCGTGGGTCGGTCCGAAACAGAACTGATTGTTGTGCCGGTCTTTTATTTTTAACATCTGCGGACCGAACACTTCCCAGCGCCCGGTTTCGTCCCATAATTCAGCGGGTTGCACGGCGGGCATCAGCAATTCGAGGGCGCCGGCGTGATTCATTTCTTCGCGCACGATGGCTTCCACGCGGCGCAAGGCGCGCAACCCCAGCGGCATCCAGGTGTATAAACCGCCGGCCAGTTTTTTGATGTAGCCTGCACGCATCATCAATATGTGGCTGGGCAGTTCAGCTTCAGACGGGGCTTCTTTGAGGGTAGAGAGGAAAAATTGTGAAACGCGCATGATATTTAAAAATAAAAAGTTGGGTTGAGCTAATGATTTTACCGCGAATGGGCAGGCTGCGCATTCACTTGAAGCGGCTTTGGGTGCGCAACAACTGAAAAATTGCTCAGAGTATTAAGGAACTGGCGCATATTCGCTTTTCAATAAAGGTGAAATGTGAAAGAATCCGTATATTGAAATTAACCTGATAGAGTGACAAATGATAGACCGAGACGGCTACCGCCCGAATGTCGGCATCATTATCACGAATGACAAAAATCAAGTATTCTGGGGAAAGCGGATTCGGCAACATGCCTGGCAGTTCCCGCAAGGCGGCATACAACACGGGGAAAACCCGGAACAGGCCATGTATCGCGAGTTGTATGAAGAAGTCGGTCTGATGCCTGAACATGTGGAAATACTTGGGCGCACCCGTGAATGGATGCGCTATGAAGTTCCGCAAAGCTGGAACAGGCGGGAGTCGCGAGGCGGGTATCGCGGGCAGAAGCAGATCTGGTTTTTGTTGCGTTTAGTAGGACGTGATTGTGATGTCTGTTTGCGTGCTTGCGCGCATCCGGAGTTTGATGCATGGCGTTGGAACGATTACTGGCTTGATATACATGCGGTGATCGAGTTCAAACGGGAAGTTTATACCAGGGCATTAAACGAGTTGGTTCGTTATCTGCCCGAACAGAAGAGCAAGTGTGTCTGTTCGATGCACACGCATGATGTTGTACGTGCGTAGATAATTTTTTGAATTTTTAGGAGCGCATACATGATTAAAGAGTACACCGGGCTGCAATCTCATCCACTGAAAACAGGTTCGTCTTTTGTGCGTCCTGTACAGGCGTTTTCTGATCGCGTCAAACTGAGCGATCCTGCATTGTCAGTGATGACTGACCTGACCAAGATTTCTGTGGTCAGCGTACGCGCCAAGACATCGATGGACAGGGCCAATGCCAAGATGATCCGTTATGGTGTCCGTATGTTGCTGGTATTGGACGATAACGAACAGGTTGCAGGTTTGTTGACGGCCACGGATATCCTGGGCGAAAAGCCGATGCGCTTTCTGCAGAATATGGGTGGAACCCATGCCGATATCATGGTGCGCGACATTATGAGTACGCAGCGTGAACTGAGCGCGATGAAAATTGATGACGTGCAGCAGGCCAAAGTGGGCGATATCGTTGCCAGTTTGAAAAAATCCAACCGGCAGCATGCGCTGGTGGTGACTGAAGGTCCGGACGGTAAGCAAACGGTATGTGGTTTGTTTTCAATTACTCAGATCGCCCGTCTGCTGGGCGCCCAGGTGCAGAGTTTTGAACTGGCGCGTACTTTTGCGGAAATTGAAGCCGCCATTACTCACGGTTAATACCCGAAGCGTGTCCGTATCAGTTGCAACCTGACAGCCAGGTTGTATGCGGGTTGAATTACCGTTGTTGTTTGAATTGAAAAATCCTGAGGTAAAGTTAATGAGTTCATTATCGCAACGTATTGCGCTGCTGGTTTTGCTGGCAGCAGTGACCGGATGTTCCACCATCAATGATGCAAAAACCACGGTCAGTGGCTGGGTGGCTGGCAGCAATACGCTGGACAGCACGGGTGGCAAGAAGGCCGCCAGTGCTGCCTCGACGCTCAAATACGGCGCAACTTTGCGGGTAAGCAATTTCGTGGATCAGCGCAAGGTGAGCAGTCCGCGTTATCTGGGTGAAATGACTGTTCAGGTAGGCGGTTTGAGCGGTAAGGAACTGCTGATGGATCAGGAGGTGGCTGTTATTGCAACCGATGCAATCAGGAAGCGTTTTGATGCTGAAAGTTTTCAGGTAATGGAAGGTGCCAGTGCAGCTAACGCATTGTTCGAAGTAACGGGCGTTGTGAAAGAGTTGACCCTGAACATCAAGAATCGCGACGAAATTGTCATTGCGATTGAAACGACGCTGAAGGATACGGCTACCGGAAAAGTGGTCTGGTCGGGTCTGGTAACCGAGAAGAATGATCGCTTTGCGGGCGTTTCCGGAAACAATAAAGACGACGTGATGGCTTATCTGAACAAGGAATTGCGGGTTGCCAGCACCAAGATGGTCGAGGCGATCAGTTCTTCGCTGATGGCGTCGCGCCCCGATCTGTTTAATTTGACGCCGGGTACCAAACCGATTCCCGGTGTGACCGTTTACGTTGCGCCATCGTTGCCCAAGGCCGCATTTGTTGCCCCTGTCGCACCTGTCGCGGCGCCTGACTATGGTGCGCCAGCATCGAAAAGGTTTCTGTGCGTCGTGGCGACAATACCGAGGTTGAACTGAATCTGGAACACTAAAGAAAGTTGCCGGTTTACAGTTTTCAGTTCAGTTTGGTCGCAATAAAAAACCCGCTCAGGCGGGTTTTTTATTGGCTATGAGAACCTGTCACCTTGATTCGCGGAGTACCTTGCACAGGTGTTCTTCTGTCGGGTTCAGCGTGCAGCGCGCCACCTCTCCAAATAAACTTTGTATCTCTTCCATACTGAAGGTTTCCAACAAGCGGTTCGCCATCTCGGTTTGCACCGGCAACATGCGCGATTGCCCGTCCGGCAGGTTGAAACGGAATGAGGCCAGACTCCTCAGATCGCCTGCCTGTCGGCATCGTCTGGCCTGCTCGGCTTCAAGCAGGTCGTGGTACTGTTCTATATTCTCCAGTACGTCATCCGGCAAATCCTCCGGAATCTCCACCACCAGTCCCAGCGTGTCATCTGAGGCCGTATATGTCACACCTTGCTGTTGAACGTATTGAATAAACTGCTCGCGTAGTGTCTCGCTGAAAAAAATGTACTCGAACATGCTCTTTGAGGGCGCTTGCGCCGTTAATGATGGAGATAGATGACGCGGTAACTGCAAACTGTGGTTAATGTTTTCCCGCTCGCTCAACGGAAATTCCTCGACAATGTTGAAACTAGCCTGTACGACCGGTACGATCACCAGTTGTGCCATGCGTTCCATCGGCATCAGCGTGAAGGGGATCTGGCTGCGATTCCACAAGGATACAAAAATCTGTCCCTGATAGTCAGAGTCGATCAGTCCGACCAGATTGCCCAACACAATGCCATGCTTGTGTCCCAGGCCTGAGCGCGGCAGGATCATCGCCGCAAAGCCCGGGTTGGCCAGATGGATCGCGATGCCGGCAGGGATGAGTTCGCACTGTTTTGGCTGGATGATCAGGTTGTGTTCAATGCAGGCTCGCAAATCGATTCCCGCAGAACCGCCGGTCGCATAAGCGGGCATGTTTTCATGCAAACGCGGGTCTAAAACTTTAACGTCCACTTTCGGGTGTTTCATGGGAGAGCTCCTTGTTGTGCGATATACAGCATCAGTTGTCTGGCCAGCGTGAGCTTGTCAGCGCGGGGCAGGAAATGTATTCCGTTGTCGTCGAATAAAATCAGTTCGTTGTCGTCGCTGCCGATCGCCTGCTGGGCGATATTGCCCACCAGCAGCGGCAATCTTTTAGCCAGCCGTTTTTGTTCGGCATATTCTGCCAGATTTTCGCTCTCTGCGGCGAACCCCACGCAGTAGGGCGGATTCGCAAGCGCTGCAACATAAGCCAGAATATCCGGATTGGGTACAAGTTCCAGCGTGAGCGGCGCCGCGCTCTTCTTGATTTTTTGTACGCTGGTCTGGGCGACGCGGTAATCAGCCACGGCTGCCACGGCGATAAAAATGTCACAGGCGGCAACATGGCGCTTCACCGCGTCAAACATCTGCGCTGCGCTTTGCACGTCTATTTTCTCCGCAGCAAAAGGCGCTCTCAGTGCAGTGGGTCCTGAGACCAGCGTCACTTCGGCGCCCATTTCAAGGGCTGCCTGACAGATGGCATAGCCCATTTTTCCAGAGCTGCGGTTGGTAATGCCGCGCACTGCATCAATCGCCTCATAGGTGGGGCCTGCCGTCATCAGGATTTTTTTACCGGCAAGCAGTTTGGGTTGAAATGAATCTGCGATCAGCTGCGCCAGCAGTTCGGGTTCCAGCATCCGTCCCATGCCTTCCTCGCCGCAAGCCTGTATGCCGCTGTCCGGTCCCATGATCTGCACGCCATCGGATAACAGCTGCGCGATATTGCGTTGGGTCGCAGGATTGTTCCACATCTCTTTATTCATTGCAGGGGCGATCAGCAATGGACAGTTTCGCGCCAGACACATCGTGGACAGCAAATCATCCGCCAGCCCGTTGGCCAGTTTGGCGATGAAATCGGCACTCGCAGGGGCGATTACAATCGCGCAGGCTTCGCGACTCAGGTTGATGTGAGCCATGCCGTTCGGCGTGCCGGCATCCCACTGGTCTGTGTAAACAGGTTGCCCGGACAGGCCCTGCAGCGTGGTCGGCGTAATAAAGTGACAGGCGGCGTCCGTCATGGCCACTTGCACTGCATAACCCTGCTTCATTAGCAGGCGCAGCAGTCCGGCCGCTTTGTAGGCGGCAATGCCGCCGGTGATGCCAAGTACGAGGTGTTGTTTATTCATATCGCGCATCTTACAAGTTGATGTTACCCGCTGTCCACGTATGATTTAAGTACGGGTTATGGCTTGAGCAAGTATTTTTCCTGAAAAAAATCAAATCATTTTTTTCAGCTGATACAACTTATCCAGCGCTTCCCTCGGACTCAGTTCATCGGGCTGAATTTCACCCAGAGCCGCCAGCAGAGGATGCGGTTCCGGAATGTCGGGAATGGCAGCGAATAAATCGCCTTGCGGGTTTTGCGCGGCGCTGTTGTTTTCCAGTGTGCGCAGTTGTTTTCTGGCAGTTCTGATAACCTGCGCAGGGACACCGGCCAGCGCTGCGACCTGCAGGCCGTAGCTCTGGCTGGCCGCCCCTTCATTGACCGAATGCAAAAACACGATGCTGTGCTGGTGTTCGATTGCCGACAGATGGACGTTGGCGAGTTGCGAAAATTCTTCCGCCAGCCTTGTCAATTCGAAATAATGCGTGGCGAACAGCGTGTAGCTGCGATTTTTCTCGATCAGGTGGCATGCGATCGCATAGGCCAGTGCCAGTCCGTCGAAGGTTGAGGTGCCGCGTCCGATTTCATCGACCAGTACCAGGCTTTTTGCGGTGGCATTGTGCAGGATGTTGGCCGCCTCGGTCATCTCGACCATGAAGGTGGAGCGGCCGCTGGCCAGATCGTCCGATGAGCCGATGCGGGTGAAAATCTGGTCGATCTCGCCTAAGACAGCTTGTTGCGCAGGCACAAAACAGCCGACATGGGCCAGCAGTGCGATGATGGCGACCTGACGCATATAGGTGGATTTACCGCCCATATTCGGGCCGGTGATCAGCAGCATGCGGCGCGCATCGGACAGTTCGGTGTCGTTGGGCGTGAACCGGTCTACCTGGGCTTCCACTACCGGATGGCGGCCCTGGCGGATGCTGATCTGTGTATCGTCCGAGAACCGGGGTGCGCTGAAATTGAGCGCGGCTGCACGCTCACTGAAGCAGGCTAACACGTCCAGTTCCGATATTGCGCCGGCAATTCTTTGCAGTTGCGGGATGAACGGCTCTAAACTATCAAGTAGTTGATTGTAAAGTAATTTTTCTCTTGATAGTGCGCGGTCGTTGGCGGACAGCGCCTTGTCTTCGAAGGCCTTGAGTTCGGGGGTGATGTAGCGCTCGGCATTTTTTAATGTCTGGCGGCGGCGGTAATCATCGGGAACATTGACGCTTTGCGCGCTGGAAACCTCGATATAAAAACCATGTACCCGGTTGTATTCCACCTTTAACGTTGAAATGCCGGTGCGCGCCTTCTCGCGCGCTTCGAGAGCCAGCAGGAAGTCGCCGCAGTTGGTCTGGATTCCTCTTAATTCGTCCAGATCGGCGTCGAATCCGTCGGCGATCACGCCGCCTTCGCGCAGCACGGATGAAGGTTCTGCACGCAAGGATTTCACCAGCAGCGTTGTAAGGGTTGCATCGGCCTGCAGCGCGTCCGTCAGAGCAACAACCAGCGGCGAATCGCACGCTGACAGTGTGGCGTACAGTTGCGGCAGGGACAACAGCGTGTCGCGCAGGCCTGACAAATCGCGCGGTCGGGCCGATTTAAGTGCGATGCGCGCGGTGATGCGTTCAACGTCCACGCAGGGTTTAAGGTGTGTCTGTACCTCGGGATATGCGTCGACCAGCTTGTCTACCGCATCATGGCGCGCACGCAAAACGGCGCGATCCGTCAACGGGTGGTGCAACCAGCTGGCTAACTGACGGCTGCCCATATTGGTCGCGCAGGTGTCGAGCAACGAGAGCAGGGTGGGCGCGGCCTCCCCTCTCAGGGTCTGGGTTATTTCCAGATTGCGCCGCGTTGCCGCATCCATCCTGACAAAGTGATCTGCGCGGTATACCTGCAAGCTGCGGATGTGGCTGATGGTCTGACCCTGAGTGAGTTTCGCATAACCCAGCAGCGCGCCTGCCGCTTCGAGGCCGGTGCTGTAATCGTTGCAACCGAATCCTGCCAGATCGAGCGTGGCAAATTGCTGGCACAGCGCGCGCCGCGCCGTATCCAGTTCGAAATGCCAGACGGGCAATTGTTTGCAGGCCGCGTTAACTTGCAGGGAGGAACCTTCGGCGAGCAGAATTTCCGAAGGTTGCAGGCGTTCCAGTTCGGCAAAGAGATTGTCGACAGCGGTTTCCGATACGAAAAACTGCCCGGACGCCAGATTCATCCAGGCCAGCCCCAGGCGGCCGTTTCGCTGATGAAGGGCGAGCAGCAGGTTGTCCTTTTTTTCTTCCAGCAGCGCGGAGTCGGTGATCGTGCCCGGGGTGACGATGCGCATCACGCGTCGTTCCACCGGACCTTTACTGGTGGCCGGATCGCCGATCTGTTCGCAAATGGCCACCGACATGCCCAGTTTGACCAGTCGCGCCAGATATTGCTCGGCGGCGTGATACGGAATGCCGCACATCTTGATCGGTACACCGTTCGATGATCCGCGATGCGTCAGCGTGATGTCGAGCAGTTTTGCGGCGCGCTCGGCATCTTCGAAGAACATTTCATAAAAATCGCCCATCCGGTAGAACAGCAAACCATCCGGGTGTTCGGCCTTGATGCGCAAAAACTGCTGCATGACGGGTGTATTTTTATTCTTATTAATCAATGGTTTAGCGTTGTCTTGAGTCATTGCGATTTCTTCTCTTTTTGAGTATGTGCTTGATATTTCAACATAAAATATGACTCAATGCATGGTAGGAAAATATTTTGTAGGCTATGTGTAGGTTAGGCCGTTTTTGTTTTTGTAATGCATTGAAAATAAAGGGTAAAATATGCATGCGCAAATGTTGCACAGTAAAGTGAGCCAGATTTCCGTTCTGTTACATATTGATTCAGTTGTATTTTTTGTATTTTACAACATCTGATCAAGGTGATTTTCTCTAATTTGTCACTCCGAAAATGTAGGTTAGGCGATCTGGGTGGGGGATTGTTGTGACGATTGGCAGAAAAAACTATCAGTTCTGATAAGTGGTTATTGTTGTTCATTCAGATAGAATGAGCGATTGCTTTAAACAACGCCGTACGCGGAGATAGCAGTATGTGCACGCTTTTCCGCCGGAGCGATTTATGACCCGAGGCAAGAGCCTTGTGCGGTAATTTCGCTCGCAGGAATCTGTGCGGGGGTAACATCATTCCTACCGCGACCAATCTATCAAGTATTCTAAATTATTTTAAAAATTGAACGGACTTCGCGTGGAAAATCAATTCTCAGTTTATAGCTATGACTGCTAGGTTAAGATGATTACAAGAGTTAGAATTACACCTATATCAAAAATGGCACCATTTTTCATGATGATAAATATACTTAAAGCGTCTCATTGTTCAACATAATGGAATTAAATAGTTCAGAATCATTGCACAGTCAAATCGCAGTCGGCAGTGCTTTTCCTCATGTTCGCATTGAAGAAAGATCAGGTGCTGAGCGAACTGAAATTACCATTGAAGATCAATTATCTCATTTGGTACCTTCTTGGGAAAAATCTTGTACAAGCACCGAAAGTACACTACACCAATTGTCACCTTACATTGGTAAGTTAAAGAGTTCGATCGCGCGAGATTTGATTCAAAATTTTTCGCCGCCAGGAGGTTTGGTGGCGGATGTCTTTGCGGGGAGCGGTACTGTATTGCTCGAGGCTGTGCGGTTAGGGCGACGTGCTTTTGGTGTGGATATTAGTCCTTATGCGGCTCTTCTTTCACGAGCAAAGCTATCTTCTCCTAATACGCTGGATGAAGCTCTAAATCGTGTGAGAGTTACCCTTGCTGCAGCCGCACTAAGACCACCGCCCGATAGACGTAAGATCCCATCTTGGGTTCGGTGTTTTTTTCATCCGCAAACGCTTCATGAGGTGATAAATTTCGCTAAAGAGTGTCAAGAGAGGAATGATGATTTTTCACTAGCATGCTTGCTAGGAATTCTTCATCATCAACGCCCAGGATTTTTGTCCTACCCAAGTAGTCACTTGACACCATACTTGAGGGATAAGAAATTTCCAAAGGACATGTTTCCTCAACTCTATCAATATAGAGCTCTCGAACCACGTTTGATTGCAAAGATTGAACGTTCATATAGGCGCAAGGATTTTATTGTCACTAGCGATCAGTATTCATTTGTTGAGGGACACGCCGAAAATGTTTCCTTTCCAAAGGAAATAGATTGCATTATAACGAGTCCGCCATATATGAATGCTCTGGATTATGGCAGGGACAATCGTCTGAGGTTATGGTTTATCGATAAGGCGAAGGCTGAGCTAATTGATGGAGCGCCGTCTCAGCAACGAGATGGTTTTCATGCATTAATGATCTCGCTTGCGCAGCAAGTTGAAAAATGTCTTGTGCCGAATGGTTTTTGTATCGTAATTGTTGGAGATAAAACTAGTCGTGGGGCGAAATATCCTCTGTCTATTACCGTGCAGGAAATTTTTAATACCTATGCTCCAGAGCTAAACTTGGTTCAAACTGTGGTCAATAACATCCCTGATATTAGGCGCGCAAGACGTGACTGCCGCGGTGTGCGAACAGAAAACTTTCTCATTTTCAGGAAAGAAAATGCTTAAAGACTTACCACCTGTTGAAGACTTTATTAATACATCCATTGAGGGTGACGGTGATTTTCGTTTTGTCGAATACCTTGGACGCGGATGTTACGCATTAGTATTTCGAGGTTATTCAGAGACACTCAAACAGTCCGCCGCGTATAAAGTCATACCGAGTGCAAATTTAGCTCCAGGCGAAAGTTGGAAGATTGAGCCTCAGAAAGCAAATTTACTCAATCATTCTTCTGTAGTTCATTGCCGTGCCTACTTTGATTGGCGTGAGAGTAAAGGGCTGGTTGTTTTAAAGTACGATTTTGTAGAGGGAACGTCTCTCTTCAAATTTCTTAAAAACAATAAAAATCAAGTTACGGTGCCATTTGTAAAGTCGTTTTTGCATGTAATGTTAGATTTGTTTTATGAGTTGCAATCACGAGGGATTGAACATGGAGATTTTCATTCTGGAAATATTCTTGTAACTAATCCATCACCATTTCAGAGAAATTCCGCAGAAGAGTTTAGAGTAACCGACTTCGGAATAGGCGGCCTTACTAGCGATGCAAAGCTGACAGATGATTTTGAGCAATTAGCTCGTGTTTTGACACTTTTGCTACAGTGCATTGATTATCAAAAAATATCCCCAGAAGACAAATACGTTTTCAATATTCTTAATGATCACTTTAGAGCTAAACATCTTATAGAAAAAGATCTCACGCTTGATCCTTTGGCCAGAAATCCTGACAAGTTGCTAGAACGTCTAGAGCAAATAGAAGCTGATTATGAAGCTACACAATCTAAATCTGAACGTACCTCACTCCTGACACCTTTTGATTACTTAAGTTGCGAACAAATCGGGCAGCAACATTCATTGCTCCACGCACTTTATTCAAATAAATTTCTTGGTATTGACGAAATTGAAGGCGCTAATAATTTAGTAGTTACGGGGCCTCGTGGATGCGGAAAAAGTACTGTGTTTCGCAGCCTTAGTTTTAAGCACCAATTGCAAAATGAGACCAGCACTGCTTCTGATCTTTCTCGTGGGTATATTGGTATCTACTATCATTGCAATGACTTGTATTTTAAGTTCCCTCGCTATGCAACACCACAACGTGTAGAGGCCCTTGATTTACCACTCCATTATCTAGTTGCTCGATTGCTTGTGGAAATATTGGATGTATTACATAAGCTGGTAAACAGCGGAATCATTCCTGCTTTGAAAGAAGCTACTGTTAGTCGTGCTTTGTGGGAAAAACTAAATCTTAAGCGCCCATCATTGCCTAATGCTGACAGCTTTGAAGCGCTCATAGTTAAGCTTACAGATCAATGTCAATGGGCTGTTGAAAAACATCGCTGTCCTGATCAACCTATAAAACGTATTTTGTATGGCCCTGATTCATTACTGCTTATTTGCGAATTATTACAAAAAGAAGTTAGTGTTCTTGCAAATAAGCGTTTCTATTGCTTTATTGATGATTATTCAATGCCTCATATTACTGAAACGCTTCAGCAAAATTTGAATCGTCTATTAATGCAAAGGAATGAATTTTGCTTTTTTAAGATGGCGACAGAAAGCCCTGTTTCTTATGCAGCATCTGATATTGATGGGAAATCATATGTCGAAGGGCGTGAGTTCGAGGTCTTAAATCTGGGTCTAACATATTTGCGAGGCGAAGAATCTCTCAAGCTAGAGTTTCTTGATGATGTTTTTGTAAAACGATTTAATGCGGTACCGGATTATCCTGTTTCAAATTTGTCAGCGCTGATTGGAGATGGCGATTCTATATCGGCCAATGAAATGGCTATTAAAATTGCTGAGGGTGAAAAAACAGAATGGTGGGGAAGATCAACGTTTAGTTCGATGTGTAGTGGAGATATACATCAGCTGATAACACTGGCTCGTAAAATGGTCTCTGATGCTGGCGGAACAGATGTGCTGAAAGGAATTAGCACGGACCCCAAAATTAAGCCAAGCATCCAAAATAAGGCTATACGAACACATGCGGGAGATTTTCTGAAGAGCTTGGCAGATAGTGGTCAAAATGGTGCACACCTTCGTCAAATTGTTACTTCATTTGGCAATGTTGCAAATTCATATATCAAATTCAAGCGATCAAAAAATGAAACCGGCAGGCCGCGCCATCAGGCGTCGAGAATAGAAGTGCGCGAAGCTCCCGTCTTTCATGGTAAGGAGAGGGAAATTTATGATGACCTTATAAGATATTCTGTATTCATTCAAGATCCTCGCGGGAAAAGTTTTACTGGGCAAATAGTACCTCGTTTGTATTTGAGGAGATTTCTAATACCTCATTTTAATCTTACATTTAGCGGAAGAGATTCATTGTTGCTAGGGGTAGATGACTTCCGCCAATTAATTTTGAACCCGAGAGCTTTTGAGGACAGAAAAATTCTTAAACGTGAAGTTCCAGATAATTTTGAGGAAATGCAAAATTCTCAAGATGTATTTGATTTCAATGAACAGAATGATGATAGCCATGATGCGAATTGATCGAGAGCTTCTTGCTGCGAATTGGCCAAAACAGGAACCAATTGAATCTATTGAATTCCAAGCTGGCGATGTGCTTTTGGTATGCGGGGGGTTTGAAGATCGCGTAATGGCCGTTTTGGGCATGGCTGTAACTTCTCAAAGCAGCGGACTTACCGTGCTGAATTTTGAATATGCACCTTCAGTAGAATCGAATCATTTTCTGCAAGTTAGTAAGATTTGTGAAAAAGCCGGATGGAATCATATTCGTATTGAGTATGATAGGTGTAATCCTTCTGGAATATTTGATAATGTTGCAAAGTATTTTTCGCCTGATGTGCGACGTCTATATATAGATATTTCAGGCATGTCGCGATTACTGATTGTGCAGTTAATTGCAGGGCTAATCGAGAAAAACAATAATATACCCGCTGTTTCAATTTTGTATACAGAGGCAGCATCCTATCCACCCACAGAGGCTGAAGCGCGTGAAAAACTAGCAAGTCGAGCTCTTGACCCATCAGCAATTTTTTCATTCATATCCATTGGTGTTTATGATCTAGCAATTGTGCCGGAGTTGTCATCATCAAATTTAAATCGCACACCTACACGCTTAATCGCCTTTCCTTCATTTAATCCAGCGCAATTATTTAGTGTGAACTCAATAATTCAGCCGGCTAAAACAACATTAATTCATGGTGTGCCGCCTGATCTTGCACTAAGTTGGCGAACTGATGTGATCAATCAGTTGAATCTAATCAGCGATGATGCGGATGATCAGTCATTAACAATAAGCACCTTAGATTATTCGGAATGTTTGAGTGCTTTGTTGAGGCTGTATGACGAATGGTCAGAATTTAACAGCCTTGTGCTTTCACCTACTGGCAGCAAGATGCAAACAGTTGCGGTAGGCATATTTAGGGGCTTTGTGCGGGATATTCAGATCATATATCCAACGCCGTTGCACTTTGCTGATCCTACTGATCATACTCATGGCGCTAAACAGGTGTACGAATTGAACTTGGATATTTTCATTAATTTTCGAAATAATTTTTTGGTGGGTGCAGAAATAACACAATAGTCATTGGTAATCCACTCGCTTTCTTTCTTATCGAACAATCGTTAAGCAAAATAGTTGTTCTAGCAAAAATATGGAAATATGCGCACTTCAAATATTGTTAATAATACCGACCAGTCCAGTAGCTCATCTGTAAGCGTCCGGCCGCTCCACCTGTTCAGGTGAGCCAATTTATGCCGCTGGTTTGATCGGCAGAAGTTCGTCGATGCGCCGCATAGTCCAGACGGGGAGTTTTTCCAGCGTATCTTTGAGCCAGGCAGACGGCTCGATGCC
>JAPLQK010000047.1 GCA_026399735.1 Pseudomonadota bacterium | reverse complement strand
TCGCCTTGCACTGGAATTACGCCGAAGGTGAACGCGCAGGCTTTATGCAAAAATTGTCCCGCAAGGGATGGCTGTGTAAAACCTGGGAAGGCGAACTGTCATTGGTAGCCCTGCCAGGCGCCGCCCCTGAGAAATTTAACTTCTCGGTAAGGGATGAGGCCATCGCGCAACAAATCAATGCGCAGGTCGGGCAACGCATCGCACTCACCTATGAGCAACACAAAGGCCTGCCGACTTCCTGTTTCGGTGACACGGAATATTTCGTAACCGCCGTCAGGGTCATCAGGTAATGAATAATCGTTCAGGGATGCAACTTATACTGAACTGTGGTGCCTGAAGCCTCGCAACAATAAGGTTGCTGTTATACTTCGCCCCGCTTTGTATCAACCGATGAATGAGGAATACATGAAAAAATTTGCGATTGTTTTAGCCCTGATCCTGACCTGCCTGAGTTTGTTCACCGCAACAGCGGAAGCCAAACGCTTTGGCGGCGGCGGCAGCTTCGGGAAACAGCGTACGATGGCACCACAACAGGCTCAGCGGGCACCGGCTGCCGCACCGGCACAGGCGCCGGGGGCCGCACCTGCAAAACCCGGTAACAAGTGGATGGGACCATTGGCCGGTCTTGCGATTGGCGCAGGACTGGGTGCCATGTTTGCCGGCGGCGGAATGGGTGGCGCAATGAGCGGAATTCTGATGGCGTTGCTCGCAGCCGGCGTGCTGATGTTCCTGATTTCCCTGTTCCGCAAGAAACAGCCGATGCAATCGATGCAGTACGCAGGAGCAGGTGCGCCTTATCAGGAACCCGTTCCGCAACAATACGGCAGCGCAACCATTGCAACCCCGGCTACCGGGCATATTCCGGCCGACTTTCCGGTGGAAAGCTTTTTGCGCAGCGCAAAGACTTCGTTCATCCGCCTGCAAGCTGCGAATGACCGCCGTGATTTGAACGACATCCGCGAATACACCACGTCTGAAATGTTCGCTGAAATCTCGATGCAGATGCAGGAGCGCGACGCCGCAATCCAGAAGACGGACGTGATCGCGATCAATGCCGAACTGCTGGAAGTCGCAAATGAAGGCGACTGGGCGATTGCCAGCGTGCGTTTCACCGGCCAGTTGAGTGAAAACAACGCAATGGCAGAAACGGTGGATGAAATCTGGCACGTGCAGAAAAATCTGAAGGACGACAAATCTGTCTGGCTGCTGGCCGGTATTCAGCAAACCACACTACATTAACCATGATCGCCCGGCTCTCCGTCACAGCACTGAATCATCTGCTCACGCAAAACAGCTGGGCATACGCGAGGCTGGCACGGTTTGCCGGCAAGACGGTGCGATTCGAGATCGCGCCATTTTCTTTTGCGTATAGCGTCCTCCCCGACGGTTCGCTTTGCAACGACGATGCGGCGACGGTCGCGGATGCCGTATGCCTGATCGCCCCGTCCCTGCTGCCGCGTCTGGCAGCAAACGATGAACTGGCCCATGCAGAAATTCAGACATCAGGCGATGCGGCTTTGCTGTCCGAAATCTTCTTTCTGTCGCGCAATCTGCGCTGGGATGCGGCGGAAGACTTAAGCCATCTGACCGGCGACATCGCGGCAGAGCGTATCGTACAAGCCGTGCAGACCAGGCAGTTTGGACCATCGACACTGAATCTGGCGCAAGCCGCAGCGGAATACTTCACCGAAGAACGCCCGCTCATCGCCAAACCTCAGCAAATCAGTTCATTCATGCAACAGGTGGACACCTTGCGCGACGATCTGGCCAGACTGGAACAACGCGTTGAACGCATAATCAAAAAATAACTTAATAATCAAATACATGCGATTTTTTAGACTCTTCAAAATCATCTTTGTCGTGCTGAGTTTCGGGCTGGACGAATTCCTGCTGGCACATGAGCGCATGCGCTGGTTGCGCACACCACTCAACACCCTGCTGTTCATGCGCAACATATCCGAGCCGCGCGCGGTGCGTCTGCGACTGGCATTGGAGAGTCTGGGCCCGATTTTCGTCAAGTTCGGACAAATGCTCTCAACGCGCCGCGATCTGATGCCGACCGACCTGGCCGACGAACTGGCCAAGCTGCAGGATCAGGTGCCGCCCTTCCCTTCCGCACAGGCCGTAGCGCTGCTGGAAGCCACCTACAAGAAGCCTTTGCTTGAAGTGTTCAAGCGCTTCGACGAAACACCCGTCGCCAGCGCATCGGTCGCGCAGGTGCATTTTGCGGTGCTGCACGACGGGCGCGAGGTCGCGGTCAAAATCCTGCGTCCCGGCATTACGCTCACGATTGCTCACGACATCGCGCTGATTAAAATTGCCGCCGACATGATCGAATGGCTGTGGGAAGATGGTCGTCGCTTAAAGCCGCGCAAAGTCATCGAGGAATTTGAAAAACACCTGGGCGATGAACTGGATCTGACCCGTGAAGCGGCCAACGGCAGCCAGCTAAGGCGCAACTTTCTCAGTTCCAATCTGCTGCTGATTCCTGAGATGTTCTGGGATTACTGCACTGCTGACGTGATGGTCATGGAACGCATGTATGGCATGCCTGTCAGCCAGGTGGAGGCACTGCGCAGTGCCGGCGTGGATATTCCGAAGCTGGCTGCCAATGGCGTGGAAATTTTCTACACGCAGGTGTTCCGTGACGGATTCTTCCACGCGGACATGCATCCGGGCAACGTTCAGGTTACAAAGGATGGCCGCTATATCGCGCTGGATTTCGGCATCATGGGCACGCTGACCGATATCGACAAAAATTATCTTGCACAGAATTTTATCGCCTTCTTCCAGCGCGACTACAAACGCGTCGCCGAAGTTCACATCGAATCCGGCTGGGCGCCTGCGGCAACCCGGGTGGATGAACTCGAATCAGCCATCCGTGCCGTTTGCGAACCGATCTTCGACAGGCCGCTGCGCGAGGTTTCATTCGGACGTGTGCTGTTGCGCCTGTTCCAGACTTCACGTCGTTTCGGCATTGAAATCCAGCCGCAACTGGTTTTGTTGCAGAAAACCTTGCTCAATATCGAAGGACTGGGATTACAACTCGATCCGGAACTGGATTTATGGAAAACCGCAAAACCCTGGCTGGAACGCTGGATGAGCGAACAGGTAGGCTGGCGCGGTTTTATCAAATCGCTGAAGGCGGAAGCGCCGCGCTACGCAACACTGCTGCCCCACCTGCCGCGCCTGCTGCACCAGCGCTTGAATGAAAATCCGGCCGCAGGCATTGAGAGCGCAATGCAGCAACTGTTGCTACAGCAACAACGCCGCAACACCTTGTTGACGGTGATCGTGGGAATTTTGCTGCTGCAGACGCTTTGGATACTGCTGGGGTAGTCGGTTAAAAACAGTCGTTGTCCACGAATTGGTTTTAGCAGGGATACTGCCATAGGCAGTAACTCGCAAAGGAACGAAAAGGGTCAAGCAGGCAATCCGCATGGTGGATGCTCGCTGGCGCAGCGAACATCCGCTTTCCGTCCGTCTATTCGACAGAATGAATATCGGCTGTCGAGACA